>CAVZMS010000050.1:0-12578 GCA_963776085.1 uncultured delta proteobacterium | reverse complement strand
ATGAATAAAAAGCCCGGTCTTTGCTCAATTACTTCTCTGTTCGATTCGGGACCCCTTCCCTCCTTTTATCTATCTTTCTGCCTTCCAGGAACGCATCCAAGACCGAATACAACCAGACTATCCCAAATGCGATTAATAAAAAAATCAAGCCCGAGATATCCTCTGCCTGAAGTCTTTGCAGGATAACTTCTGAATCCAGCCTATCTATTCCCAGGCCTCCTATTAGAGAATTTATTATCACCGCCAGCTTGACAATCCCGGCAATGAAAAGAATAAAGACAATGGCCAGTATGATAAGCCCCTTCTTGTAATGATGATTAATGACCTGTCCCAATCCGGGAATAATCAAGGCTGAACATAAGGGAGACAGGATAGATCTTTTCATAATTCTGACCTCAATTGTTGTCTCTCCAATTTACCTGTCAATATCTGATCGATCTTCCAGGTATCAAGATTATATAATGACAATGCTGAATATTGTCAATTAATCAAGTCTGTTTGAAATTTAGTCACAGCAGATCATACTTGAGCTATTTTAAGATTGATATTTTATATCTCATGATCTAAGTTGCCTTCGTAGATCTATGGCAGGCCAAAATAAAGATATAATAATGGATCACCCATTTCCCAAATCAGTCTCTATAACCGATAAGTACAAGAGGCTTCAGGAAGTGGTAAGCTTTGACGATACTCTTGCTATCCTCATTAATGCCGACCCTGATTCAATGGCCAGCGCCATGGCCTTAAAAAGGGTTTTCTGGAGGAAGGTCAAAAAGACATCCATTTATCATATTAACGTCATTAAAAGGGCGGACAACCTGGCCATGATAAAGTTACTCTCAATAAATCAGAAGCATATTAGAAGGCTTGACAGCTCTGAGATTACAAAGTGGGCGATAGTAGATTCCCAGCCCCATCATAATGAACAGCTAAGGAGATACAATTTCGATATCATTATTGATCATCACCCTGTCAATCCCGGATCTAAAGGCCGGTTTGTTGATATCAAGGAAGATTACGGCGCTACCTCAACTATTTTGGTCGAATATCTCAGGGCGGCCGGAATCAAGCCTTCTCCCAGGCTGGCGACGGCCTTGTTCTACGGGATTAAGACCGATACGGACGACTTTGTGAGGGATTCAACCCCTCACGATATCGATGCGTTCAAGTATCTATACCAGTATGTGAATGCCGGTATTATTAAAAAGATCGAGTCTTCTGAAATCACGAAAAAGACACTCAGCAGTTATCGCACAGCGATAGATCGTCTGATATTTATAAAGGATATGGTGTTCATCCATATGGGTAAGGTGGATAATCCAGATACCCTGGTAATTATGGCTGATTTCTTTCTGAAGATGTCGGAGACTACATGGTCCGTTGTATCCGGTATATATGGAAGAAAGCTTATTATAATAATAAGAAATGCCGGATTCCGTCTTGATGCAGGCAAGGCGGCGCAAAGGCTTTTTGGCCCATATGGATCGGCAGGGGGGCATAAGAGCGCCGCCAGAGCGGAGATTAACCTGGATGAAATAGGCCGGGAGCTTAATGGTGAAAAAGAAACTCATCAATTTATTCTCGACAAGCTAAAAGGAATATAAGTAAGGGTGAGCATTTAAGTCCCTTTCCCCACACAACCCACCGTCATTTGGGGGACAAGCCTGGTATGCTGGTCTTCTTCGGCAGGTTCAGGACAAGTTGAAGCGAGATGAATAATTTCCGCTTGCCTTCTGACAATATTTTTGCTAAAATTATTTCTTAGAAAGATCTGGTTTGTAAAGCCTTTTATGTGGGTGCGTCATTATGAAAGTCAAATGTCCTAACTGTAAGACCGCATACAATATAGATATCTCGAAGATTCCGGTTATCCCGGAAGGAGGCATCACCACAACTTGCCCGAAGTGCAAAGGTAAAATACCCATTACCCTGGAGTCTGTACCATCGGAAAGGCAGGTGTCATCGAAAAGGCCGCAAATTGACCAAATAATCCCCTGCCCTGCATGCGGTCATATAAACATATCAACTAATATCTGTACCGGCTGCGGAAAAGTCTTTTCAAAAGAAGAAATAGAAAAGCTGGAAATACCGATCAATCAATAGCCTCGAATTTCCTTTCATGTAACCTGATAGAATCTTCATGATCACGAAAGAGACATGCCATGGAGTCTTTAAGTCTTGTTAGGCAAACCTTAGCCTCCCTTATAGGCCTGATCAATACTCTTAATATATGTATCTATCCCATTGACTATCCCATCGGCCAGGATTTCATGATATTTCTCGTTCTGAAGGCGCTTTCTCTCTGTGGCATTGGTAATGAAGCCTGTCTCTATCAGAATAGCCGGCATTTCTGCTCCTATCAGGACATAGAAGGGCGCCTGTTTTACGCCCAGGCTCTTATTGGTCTTATAAGTCTTTTTTATGCCTGCCATCATCCCATCCTGGACCTTATACGCCAGCTTGCTGGATTCACTTATCTTTGTGTTAAGCATGAGGTCATTCAATATAGACTGGAGATCACTAATATTCTTTTCCGAGGTGGCATTTTCTCTTGGCGGCAAGCATTACCGCCCTTTCATCCGTTGCCATATTCAGAAAGTATGTCTCCAGACCAAATATATCACCCTGTTTGTGGGCATTGACATGAAGAGAGATAAATAGGTCCGCCTTTTTCACGTTGGCAAAGGCCGTTCGCTCATCGAGAGGAAGAAATATATCCTCGGTCCTTGTTAAGAAGACCTCACACCCAAGCCTTGCTTCTATCCTGCCCTTTAATTTTTTGGCAAGGTTCAGGACGATGTCCTTCTCCTGTATTTCTTCATTGATATAACATCCTGGATCCTTGCCGCCATGTCCAGGATCTATTACGATCGTTTTGACGCTGAGGCCGAGCTGTCTTGCGAGGGAGACGGTATCATCGGGGCCCTCCGGTTTTCTGAACCCCTTTCCCTACCGTTCTGGACTTTGTCTCCGCTGTGGTCTTCTTTTCCTCTGTTTTCCTCTTCAACACCGCTTACATCCACTACTATTCTAAACGGATCATGGAGGCGAAAGATCTTGTAATCTTTAATGTTGTCAATATCCAGCACAACGCGCACAATATTATTTTTATACTGAGCCGCCCTTGCCATCTGAAGCAATCCGTCCTTTATGGGTATTGTAGTTTCAATACCCGACCCGACATAGGTATTCTCCAGATCCAGGTAAAGCCGTCTCGGTTTATCAAGGTCCGAATCCTCTTTCAGCAGGTTGAACGTATATTCCACTTGCCCATCCAGATCAATGACCACACGTGTATAACTCGGAGTTGACCAGTATCGTATATTCTTAACAGCCGTCAACTTATCGCTGGATGATGAATCTTTCGCAACAGCTTCACTTTCTCCCTTTTTCCCAAGGACAGCCGCCAGCTTATCCATCATCTCCTTTGCCTTTGGGCGCATGTCTCCGTCAGGGAATTTTACATCTACCTTTAAAAACTCAACATAGGCCTGAGAAAGATCTTTCTTGTACTCGTAATAGATCTCCCCCATTCTATATTGAGCATCATCCGCCAGACGGTGAGAACCATACTCTTCGGTTATCTTTTTATAGATCTCCAATGCCTTATCAAGATCAGTCTCCAGCAGGGAATATTGATAAAGTTTTGTATACATCTGAGCGGAACGATACATGGCCCATGGGGCCTGCTCGCTCGTTGGATATTGATTATAGATCTTTTCATACTTCTGGATGCAATTTAGCCAATTATCACGATATTTCATCCGATTTGAGGAGCGGTAAAGTGCGTTTCTGGATTCATCCGCCTTTGTCAGCAGGGTCTTCGGGTTTGTGGCAGACTTATCCGATGCCGCTGTTGCCGGTCCAGGACTAAGCGTAATTACTGTAAAAAACAATAAAAGGGTAATACATGCTTTTCCGATTAACTTCATTTCAATTCATCCATATATTTCTTAATCTTGTCCAGTTCAACCAATGCATCCAGGGGTGTCATGGAAGATGTATCAAGATCTCTAATCCGTTTTATCAGGCCCTGATTATGCCACCCAAAAAGGTTCAATTGTGCAGTTTCTTCCATATTCTGTGGGCTCCTTTGAACGAGCAAGCCTTGGTCTTCCAAGGTCGTCAATCTCTCCCTTCTCGAGATTACTCAATATCTCTTTCGCCCTCTCGATAACTTCTTCAGGTATGCCGGCTATCCGTGCCACCTGAACCCCGTAGCTCCTGCTTGTTCCGCCGGGAACCAGTTTCCTCAAAAAAATGATCCTGTCCTTCCATTCTTTTACTGCAATATTGAAATTCTTTACCCTGAATTTAGTGGACATAAGGTCTGTCAATTCATGATAATGGGTGGCAAAAAGGGTCCTGACACCTCTGTTATCCCTGTCGTGCAGCGCCTCCGCTACAGCCCAGGCAATGCTCAATCCGTCATAGGTGCTGGTGCCGCGCCCTATCTCATCCAGGATAACCAGACTCTTTGTGGTGGCATGCCTCAGGATATTGGCTGTCTCGTCCATCTCCACCATAAATGTGCTTTGGCCCCTTGCAAGATCATCGGATGCCCCGATACGTGTGAAGATACGATCCACCATCCCGATGACCGCTTTTGATGCCGGAACAAATCCGCCCATCTGTGCCATAAGAACGGTAAGGGCGACCTGTCTGAGGATAGTGGATTTACCGGCCATATTCGGCCCGGTAATAATTAAAAACTCCTGTTCATTGTCATCCAGATGGATATCATTAGGCACGAAATCCTCATCCTTGACCGTCTGTTCAATAACAGGGTGTCGTCCGTCAACGATATCTATTAATCCTCCATCGTTGACTTCAGGGCATACGTATCCGTTTAACTCTGCCGTCTCAGCCAGACCCGCAAGTGCGTCAAGCTCAGCAATGTAACGCGCCGTTTCCTTTATGCGCTGACTTTCAATGGCCACTTTGCCCCGTATCTGTTCAAAAATCTCGTATTCGAGATCTATTTTCTTCTCTTCGGCGCCCAATACCTTTTCCTCATATTCCTTCAATGACTCTGTAATATATCTTTCCCCGTTTACCAGCGTCTGTTTCCGGATGTAGTCCGGTGGCACAAGGTGAAGGTTTGCCTTTGATATCTCTATATAGTATCCAAAGATCTTATTATACCCTATTTTAAGGGTGGAGATCCCTGTCCTCTCTTTCTCGGTAAGGGCCAAATCCGCGATCCAGGCCTTGCCGTCCCTGGTGATAATTATCAACTCATCCAACTCCGGATTATACCCTTCCCTTATAAGACCTCCTTCTTTTAAAGAAATAGGTGGATCATCGCATATGGCCTTGTCGATTATTTCTGCAATATCCTGAAGGGTATCCATTGAACAGGATATATCGGACAGCAGCTCGCTCATTGAGTCCGCCAACCTCATTTTGACTGCCGGCAATCTCAGGATAGACGTCTTAAGCGCTATAAGATCCCTCGCGTTTGCCCTCCCCAGAGAAACCCTTCCGTTCAGCCTTTCCAGATCATAGATCCCGTTAAGCTGCTCTCTGATCTCTTCCCTGTATAACCTGTCATCCCTGAAATTAGCGACAGCGGCCAATCGCCTGCGGATTTTATAAAGGTCAACCAGCGGATAGCCTGTCCATCGTTTAAGAAGTCTGCTCCCCATGGGAGTAACTGTCCTGTCAAGCACCTGAAAAAGCGAACCCCTGATTGATCTCCGTTTCATGGTCTCAAACAACTCAAGATTCCTGACGGTGGATTCGTCAAGAAACATGTAATCACCAAGGCGATAGGTTACGATCTCCTTGATATGGCCGGGATTGATCTTCTGTGTCTCCTTCAGATAGTGGACAAGGGCGCCGGCAGCATAAACTCCCTGCTTAAGGCCATCACACCCGAACCCCTTGAGTGACTTTACACCCAGCTGTTCTTTTAAAAGATGCTCCGCCCTGTCTTTGATATATTCACCACCACTGAGCAGTTCCATTCTGTAGCAAGAAAGTTCTCTGTGATGGAACAGGTTATCGGTTTCAAACACCAACAGCTCGGCAGGATCGATTCTTCCAAGCTCATCTATTAATTCACGCCATTCCCCGACTTCCGTGACACGGAATTCGCCTGTTGATAGGTCCACATGGGCCAGTCCATAGGGGCCGTTACTTCCGGATATGGCGGCCATATATAGATTATCGTTCCTATCCGTATCAAGTTCATCAATTACCGATCCCGGTGTTACTACCCTAACGACCTCCCTTTTCACGATGCCCTTGCCCTGCCCTGGCTCCTCGACCTGTTCGCAGATGGCAACCTTGCATCCGTTTTCAATAAGTTTCGCTATATAGGATTTGGATGAATGATGAGGGACGCCGCACATGGGAACCTTTTTGCCGTTATATGATCCTCTGGATGTCAATGTAATGCCCAGGATCCTGGAAGCTTTTTCAGCATCTTCAAAAAACATCTCATAGAAATCCCCCGTACGGAAAAAAAGTATTGAATCCGAGTACGCCCCCTTTATATCTAGAAACTGTCTGAGCATAGGAGTCAACTGGCTCATGCTTCATCCTTTGAATCTTTCGGGGATAACTCTACGAATTTCCTCTGAGGCTGTTTGGTAAGGGATGAATCAATCATATTTGAATCTATAAAGTCTATGGTATCCCATTTTTTACATTGCGGGCATTGCCACTGTAAGTCTGTCGTACAGAAACCGCAATTGGAGCACTGAAATTCAAGGTCAGGGACATTTAATTGGGTAAGAAGCTTCCCATAAGAGATTAAGGCATCCTTTTCTCTTCCATTGGCCAGAAGTATCTCTCCCTGGAATCTTCTGGCCTCCCAGAAAGATGGATCAAGATCAAGTGCGCTTTCAAGCTCTCTAAGTGCCCCGTCATAATTCTTTTCATTATACATGTATCGAGCAAGGGCAAGGTGAGTAAAGGCATCTAAATTAAACTGAGAGCATTCTTTCAAAAAATCCTCTACTGGTTTAAGGTTTTTCATCTTTGAATAGGCCCCTTCCAGACGGCGATAAGCGAGAAACGTAAACGCCGGAGATATCATTACAACCTTTTTCCACGTTTCCATGGCCTTCTTATAGTCCTGGAGATTAAAATAGAGATCTCCGAGATGAAGATACGCGTCAATACAATCTTCATGAATGGATATCGCTTTTTGAAAACACGCCTTTGCCTCTACTGTCTCCCCTTGACTCATATGGACCTTGCCTATCTCTGTCTGATGGTGGGCAAGTATATTTTTATGGTTTCCCTTGGTCAGTCTGGATATCTTTTGACGTATAGAAAAGGCATTATCCCAGTCCTTTATCTCCTCATATATCTTTTCTATTTCTCCCAAAGTCTCCAGGTTTGATGGCTGCTTTTTAAGCACATTTAAGAAATGTCTCCAGTGCCCTGTCCAAAAAACCGCCTTTCCTATAATCCAATCCGAGATCAATGAGGGCCCTTAGCTTGATCTGTTCATCAATATTGGGCCTTAAAATGATGGTCTGCCGAATACGTATGGCCCTTTCAATATCTCCTTTGGAACGGTAAAGATTTCCAAGGGCCACATAGGTCTCTATGGTATCGGAATTTACCTGGACTGACTTGGTAAACTCTTCAATAGCGTGATCGCGATCATTGGAAAGGAGATAGTGGATACCCTTGAAGAAGGCGTTATCTCCGCGCCTGGCCAATAATTTGGCATCTTTATCTTCGACTTTTCGTGTAAGGCGACCGATTATTAAACCGATAATAAAGACCGCGACCACAGCTAGAACGAGTTTCAAATTTGCCGGTTCAGAAACCCATTGCCAGAGCTGTTGAAACATTTAAAACCCCCTTAAAGGATGCAGAAAATCATTATCTTCATTTAAACGAACCGACATTATCCGATGTGATAGGCAGATTTCTGAGAGAAGTGAGCTCCTTATCCTTTTCCTTTGAAATGTTTATAAGGTTCTTTATCTGCCTCTTCATTTGAAACCTTTCCTCAATACCGTATAAACATGTTATAAACACCCCCAAAAAGAATGATATCCCTGCGATATATAGGATATATATCTTGGGTGAATGATAATGTAGGGAAAATAGGTCTAATTTCAACTCGACTGTGGTTGAAAAGGCCTGATAATTCTCTACCAAAAAAATAACGAGCGCTAATATTATGATTACCGAAATAAAGGATTTTAGAAGTTTCATGCGTAGCCTCCTGTCCTGGATATATACCAATTGAGGATAGCAGTCGGTTCAATAAAAAAAAGATGTCATCTTATACCTGCAAACCGGACCCTTTAATAGCCTTGAAAGGGGGTCTTAATTTCCCGTATGTCTCTTCAATGTGTTCGGGAATAACCCGTACATCTCCTAAAACAGTCATGTAATTTGTATCCCCGTTCCACCTGGGTACAATATGAAAGTGCACGTGTTCCTTAACGCCCGCCCCTGCAACCTTTCCAAGGTTCAACCCAACATTGAAACCCTCGGGGCTCATGACCCTTTTAAGGATATTAATGGATTTTCTGACCGTCAGCAACAGATCCAGGGTCTCTTCATCGGAAAGTCCTTCAAAATCAGGGAGATGTCTTACAGGGGCTATAAGCAGATGCCCATTGATATAAGGGAACCTGTTCATCATTACCATTGTCATTGACCCAACATAAAGGATTAAACGGCCTTCATCCCTCTCACGATCATCTCCTGGACAAAATATACAACCACCCATTTTATCGTCTGAGAGTACATAATCCATCCGCCATGGAGCCCAAAGTACCTGCATACTAAACCTCCATTTAGATATCTATTATTTGCCCCTTTACCAGATCATTGATCTCCAAAATACCGATGGTATGAGGACCTGACATGCTGTAACCGATGGCAACGCCAGGATTAAAAAAGAGAACACCATCTTTTTCATGATTGGCCGCACTATGAGAATGCCCGTATACAATTATATCCACATCTCTGAACTCATTCCATATTCTCTCCTCAATGCCCTCTTTGGAGCCCCACCCATGTATAATGCCGATCCTGTGAGATCCCGCTTCAATCACCTTTTTATCCGGAAGGATCTGTCTTACCTCATGACTGTCCATATTCCCGTGCACCCCATGGAAATTGTCTCTGTTTAAAAATTCCACAACCTCAACAGAGACATAATCACCCGCATGAATGATAATGTCCGTATCAGACAGATATTTCTGATAAATCTCTTCCAGTTTTCCGGTCAGCCTTTTAAGGTGAGTATCTGATAAAATACCTATTTTCAACATGATATTAAGATCTATTGCTCCCGAATGATTCCCTGGTCTCCCCCCGATGTCCTATCAGGATTTTGCATATAAGTATTGATCCCGTATGTCCCACGGGGGTCTCTTTTCAGAGGCGAAATCGTTCGGTGCCCGGTATTTTGCTTAACTCGTAGCAAAGGCGGGCGGAGGGCTTTATCTAAATTAACCACTTAGGAGGGGTAGTTATCTACCTGGAACTTCGCCGCCCGTCTGACGACATCCTTATGCTGATTCCTTGCAAATCATTTCTTCGCCTCTGAAAAGAGATCCCCGTGGGACATTTATATGCATTAACTTTGTTATGCAAAATCCTAACCGGAGATCATCGCTGTTTGTTAAAGAGATTATAGCAATCCGGTGAAAAAGACAATCCTAATCTGATGCTTTACAAAATGTTAAAAAAAAGACATTATAAATCTTGTTGAATATCAAATACCCAATGTCGAATTACGCATGTCGAGGTGAGGAATGGCGAGATCACTAATTTCTAAAAACATAAAGTTAGAGCAGAGCTACAATGCCTATATATGAATTTTACTGTAAAAACTGTCATATGATATTCAATTTTTTTTCGGTCTCCGTCAATGTGGGAAAAAGACCGAGATGCCCCAAATGCAAGAGGATAAAATTGGAAAGGCAAATGTCAACCTTTTCAACGCTAAAAAATATGGGAGGGGAAGGATGAGATGGCTCTGCCTGACATGGACGAATCCAAGGTGGAGAATGCAATGAATCTGCTCGCCAAGGAGACCGAACATCTGGACGAAAATGATCCCAGGCAGGCTGCCAATCTGATGCGGAAGATGACTGATATGACGGGCTTGAATCTGGGATCAGGCATGGAGGACGCTATAGCCAGGATGGAGGCAGGGGAAGATCCGGCTCAGATAGAGGCCGAGATGGGAGACTTACTGGAAGGGGAATATCCTTTCAGCTTCAAGGAAAGATCCCGCAGGCTCATTAGACAACATCCCCCTAAAGTGGACGATAAGCTATATTATCTATAGGTCAACGAGTTCCAACGTCTCCCCAAGTGACTATGCTATCACCCATAATCGCGATGCCGCCAAGTATCCCCTCCATCTCGGCCGCCCATTCAGCCACTTTCCCCAAATCCGTTTTTGTCCTGATCCTGTTTCCAAGTGACGTTGCGGCACCGTCCGCCCGAATTGCGGACGGAGAGAGAATAGTAATTACATCAGCAGACCCCATGCTGAGGGAATGCCCCACCCTTCCGGAAGAGGAACAGATGCCGAGCGGCATCAGTCTTTTTGGTATAAAAAGGCCGATCCTATCACTCAGGGGAGACTCACCCGCAAAGACAGATACAGTTACCTGCCGGTTGACCTTTAGAAAGATATCTCCGCCATTCTCAACAATAACCTGTGCTGTTGATTCAAGAAGCCCCAGGCCGACATACTGCGCTATAGCCCCGGCCACAGAGGCCATCGGACCTACTCCGATATCTCTTGTTGACATGATCATATCATTAACAATGGCAGGGGCATAAGGATCTTCAGGGTATGGTTGAAGAGTGGTCAAAAACTCCGGGATGGGATTTAATATAACTTTCGAGCTGGTATCTGTAATCAAAGACCAGGTCGGTGGCCTCCTTATGAAGATCTCTATCGGAACTGACCAACAGATCCGTTTCTTTTATCCTGACATTAAAGGATACCAGGCCTTCCGCCCTGATCCTTTTTCTGTATGTCCGCTCCTCATAGTCTGACATATATGTCTATGAAAATATCCTGGTTCAATTCCCCAGCAGCTCTTTGCGTAATAGTGTGCAACACCGACCGGTTTATTCATGCCTCAATGCAATAATGGGATCCACCTCTGCCGCGCGGACCGCCGGATACAGGCCAAAGAAAATACCGATACCGACACTTATAAACAACGGCAATATGATACTTACAAGGGTTATCACTGTCTGCATACCGGCCATTAATGTTATCAGCACCGGTATAAAGATGCCTATAAAAAGCCCTACTATCCCGCCGATGGTGGAAAGGACCACGGTCTCAATAAGAAACTGGGTAATAATCTGTTTTCTCTTCGCCCCTATGGCGCGCCTGATCCCTATCTCACGGGTACGCTCTGTTACGGATGCCAGCATGATGTTCATAATGCCTATCCCCCCTACAAGGAGGCTGATGCATGCAATGGAACCAAGGACGATATTGAATGTCCTTTTTGTCGCCTCCGCCTGTCTTAAAAGGGCCAAGGGAATGCTTATCGAGTAGTCCTTTTTCTTATGGAATTTTTCGAGCATTGTCTCTATGCCTTTTGCGGTAGACTCCACATGTTTCATGTCATCCACTTCGACGATAATCTGTTCCAGCTCAACATTCTTTCTCTCACTGGACCCCGAACTCTGTTTAATGCTTATATCTCCGTAATAAAATTTGGCCACCTCTATGGGTATATAGGCATCCATCCAATTTATT
Organism: uncultured delta proteobacterium; assembly: GCA_963776085.1. Taxonomy (GTDB): domain Bacteria; phylum Desulfobacterota; class DSM-4660; order Desulfatiglandales; family HGW-15; genus CAVZMS01. The sequence goes on along the minus strand of CAVZMS010000050.1, from coordinate 856 downwards.
TCACTATACTTGGAATAAATAAACTGCGTGGTAAGAAAATAATACTGACCGTGCATAATGTGCTTCCTCATGAACGAAACATAATTAAAATCCTGTTCAATAAATCCGTATTTTATCTAGGCGATGAATACATAGTACATACAGATAACAACAGAGAATCACTTTCAATGATAATAAAGAATAAAAAGATACATGTAATACCGCATGGACTCATTATCAATCCGCTAAGAAACATCAGCAAAGAAGATGCGCGAAAGAAAATGAATATCTCTGCTGATAATAAAGTGCTTTTATGTTTTGGCCACATACGAAAATACAAGGGACTTGACACTGCTATCAAGGCATTATCAGTTATCAACGATAAGAACTATAAGTTAATAATTGCAGGCAGATGCTGGGAAGATTGAAATAAATACGAAGAATTAATAACTAAACTGGGATTAAACGAACAAATAATAAGACGTCTTGATTTTATCCCGCAAGATGAAATTGAAGTTATATTTAAAGCATCCGACCTGATCCTTCTCCCATATAAAAACTTTGATGCACAAAGCGGTGTAGGCGCACTTGTTTTGCCGTATGGAATACCTCTAATTGTATCAAGGACTGGAGGACTGACTGATTACGTGCAAAACGAAGAATGCATAATAACACCGGATGATCATAAGGAATTGTCGTCTAAGATAACAAGTATTATCAATAATAAAGAATTATATTCAAGGCTTTGTGAAGATATCAAGGATACAAAGAAAGAACTTTCATGGGACAGGATCGCGGCAAGAACCGTAGAATTATATAATTAAAAATAAAATGAAAACAGTATATATAATCATAGTTCACTGGAAAAACATTGATA
>CAVZMS010000049.1:0-8590 GCA_963776085.1 uncultured delta proteobacterium | reverse complement strand
TATAACCACCTGAACACCATTAATCACATGGGTGGTTGCGGATCTGGTCAGGTCGTTCAATATCCACACCTGCTCCGCGGAGAGCTCCCGAGTGAGGAGATCCGCAATCACGTTGTGATTCGCCCCCTGGCCGGACAACCAGGCGGCAGCCAGGTGGTCTTCCTGGCTTGTGGAGGGAAACGTGAAAGAACCCGTATCCTCATGTATCCCCAGACACATGATCGTTGCCTCGTCAGGGGTAATGGAGATGCCTTTGTTTCTGATAATCTCCGCAAGGATTGAAGTGGTTGATCCTATTGCCCGGATAACTTCCTTATTTCCATGTATATCGTCATCAGAGTCCGGATGATGGTCGTAGATATGGATATCAATGTCTTTCTTGTCCAATAATTTTGAGAATCTGCCGATTCGGTTCCTCTGGCGGGTATCTACGAGGATGAGCCGCTTCACCTGATCAAGATCGATCTGTTTAATCCTGCTGAAGTTAAAGAGATAGGAGATCGAGTGCAGGAAGAAATTACGGAGATTCTTTTCCTGGGATCCGGGAAAGACGAGGGTCGCATTGGGATAGAGTTTCTTTGCGGCCACCATTGATGAGAGGGCGTCAAAATCGGCATTGATGTGGGTAGTTATTATCTCCATGTTGAGACCCCTGACATCCGCCTTTCTCTTTTTCACTTTTTCCTTGCCAGGCATAGACAACACCAAACCACTGTTAGTCCAAAATATTAAAGCCTCATACTACGAGTACGCGAATCGAATCATATCATAATTTTCATAATATTTTAGCCTTTTTTAGAATTCGGATCATATCCGGATTAATTGTCAGATGATGAAGGGTTCCAGGGGGCGAGTGAAATATTAATACCTCTTGGTTTACGTTTCACGGTTGCGGTTGCGCGACTCGAATCGGTATTTGTGCAAGGTGTAACGACCAGGCGAACCGAGACCGGGAGACCATTGACGAAACGAGCAGCCTGACCGAATAACGTCAAACGTACGCATCTGCTCTTTGCCTCATGCCCTTCGATCACCTCGAATCCTAGATCACTTTATCTTAAAAAAAAGGCCGGGCATATAAAAGAGCTGCTCCGGCCGAATATTTTCTCAAACGGATAAGGCTATATCCCCTTTATCTTTTCCTCATCTTCCTGTTTCTTTTTACATTCGATACATAAAGTGGTAACCGGCCTAGCATTTAACCTCTCATCGGAAATATCCTCCTCGCAGGACTCACAGATGCCATATGTGCCGTTTTCAATACGTTCAAGGGCATCTTTGATCTTACCTATCAACTTTCTTTCCCTGTCGCGTATCCTGAGTGTAAAATTTCGGTCCGATTCCAGGGTTGCCCTGTCATTAGGGTCAGGCATGTTTTCCTTAAGATCGCTCATCCCGCTGACGGTCCTGTCAACCTCTTTCAGGAGGTCTTCGAGTTTTTCATTAAGAAGGTTTTTATAATATTTCAATTGTTTCTTGTTTAACATGGTCCTGTAACATTGCTCCTGGTTATTTCAATCCGAATTTCTATGACCTTATCCTCTAATTAGCCCTTTAAGAGATCCAAGGTGATAAAAGCATAACGCATAGGGCGAGGCGAAAAGGGGGCTAAATACAAATATTGAGGCGCGATGCGCTATGCCCTTTGCTCCTTGCATTAGACCCCTTGAACCCTTGAATTTGAATATGAATATGATCCAAAAGCTATAACTTATAGATATTAATCAAAGAAAGCAAATAAAATATTATATATTTTCAGGCTGAAAAACTCATTTCGCCCTGAAGAGCTTCCCTATCTTATCTGTACCTTTTATCCCTTCGGCCAAGGAGAATTCTTCCAACAACTCCTTTTGACGCCTGTTCAGCTTTTTAGGAATAATTACGATAAATTTTATGAAGAGTTGTCCCCGGCGTTTCGTGCTGAGACTCGGCATACCGAGTTCTGGAACGGATATGACATCACCCGGCTGCGTTCCCTGAGGTATCCTTATCTCCCGTAACTCTCCTTCTCCTATTATGGGGATCTTAATGCTGTCTCCCAGGGCCGCCTGAATAAATGAAATGGGCAGTTCACAAAAAAGATTCTCTCCTTCCCGAGAAAAAAAGGGATGTTCTTTCACGTGAATGACCACAAAGAGATCCCCATCAGGACCCCCGTATTCTCCTGCCTCGCCTTCCCCCCGGAGTCTCAATTGTGACCCAGTGTCTACCCCAGGCGGGATCTTCAGGTTTATGACCCTTTTAATCTGGACCTTTCCTTGGCCTTTGCATTTAACGCATGGATCGGTAATGATCCTGCCCTGGCCATTACAGACGGGACAGGTGGTCTTCAGCTGGAAAAATCCTTGTGTTCTGACTATATTTCCTTTCCCCCTGCAGGTGGTGCATACCTTGGTCTCTTTTCCGGGGGTAATCCCGGACCCGTTACAGACCTCGCAGGACCCCCATTTTTTGAAGTTTATCTCCTCCTCCTTCCCTGAAAAGGCCTCTTCAAGGGTTAATTGCATGTCATAACGGAGATCGTTCCCCTTTCTGGGGCGTTCTCTTTGATCCTTTTCCGTTCCAAAACCGAAAAAATTCTCAAAGATGTCGCCGAAGCTGGAGAAGATGTCGTTAAAGTCTCTGAATCCGCTGAATCCGGCGCCTCTAAGTCCTTCGTGACCGAACTGGTCATATATCTGCCTCTTTTCTCTGTCCCTCAGGACTTCATATGCCTCGGAGGCCTCCTTAAAGTTTTCTTCAGCCTCCTTATCGCCGGGATTTCGGTCCGGGTGATACTGCATGGCCATTTTCCTATAGGCCCGCTTGATCTCTTCTTCTCCTGCATCACGGGGGATATTCAGTGTTTCATAATAATCTCTTTTATCCATTATCGGCTATCTTTTAATCCCCCGCATCTTCTGATATTTTCTTATCATTTCCGGTATCTATCTCCCTAGGGCGGGAATTTGTCGCCCTGACCTCCTGTATCTTTCCTGCCGCTATCTCTCTCAAGGAGATGACAATATCTCTATTCCTGGAAGAGATTGTCGGTTCGTCCCCTTTTCTAAGCTGCCTTACGCGCTTGGATACCATGTGAATAAGCGCGAAACGGTTATTTACCTTTTTTAGACAGTCTTCCACTGTGATTCTTGCCATGTCGAATACTCCTTTTAATGACTAAAAATGGTGTTTTCAGATTCTTAAGAGTCCATCAAGTTTAAATAAACTGAAATTTTTATCATTTAAAATATTAAATGTAAAGGCTATTCAGGATTTTCGGCTAGAATTTTGCATGATAAATTTACTTTATAAATGTCCTACAGGACATCAGATTACATTATCTAAAAATTATAACCGGACATCGCTTAACCTATTAAAATACTTAAATCTTCAACCTGTTACAGGAGGACAGATTATGCTTGCCAAGGTATTGAGCAGCGCCGTAATCGGGATTGACGCCTATATCGTTGAAGTCGAGGTCGATATCTCCCGCGGCCTCCCATCTTTCTCCACGGTCGGCCTCCCTGAAGGGGCGGTTCGTGAAAGCAAGGAGAGGGTAAAGGCGTCAGTAAAGAATTCAGGCTATGAATTCCCTTCGGAAAGGATCACGGTAAACCTGGCCCCCGCCGATATTAAAAAAGAGGGTTCCGCCTTTGATCTCCCCATGGCAATAGGCATACTGGCAGCCACAGGCCTTATACCAAACCACTTCTTGAATAAATATCTTTTTCTTGGGGAACTCTCACTTGACGGCCTTATAAGACCAATAAAAGGGGCCCTCCCCATATCAGTTACAGCAAAAAATTTGGGTCTGAGCGGCATATTCCTGCCTTCCGAGAACGCAACCGAGGCTGCGGTGGTTGAGGGTATTGATATCTATCCGGTCAGCACCCTTTCCATGCTCGTGGAATGCCTTTGCGGACTGTCAAAGATAAGTCCTCTTCATGTTGATTTCAACCGATTATTTGAAACACATGATCAACAAATGGACTTCAGCGATGTCCGCGGCCAGGAAAACGTCAAAAGGGCTATGGAGATAGCGGCCGCTGGCGGACATAATATGATAATGATAGGACCGCCGGGTGCAGGAAAGACCATGCTGGCCAGACGGCTCCACACGATCCTGCCGGCCCTTAGCTTTCAGGAGGCATTGGAGACTTCCAAGGTTTACAGCGTGATGGGCCTCATGCCGGAGGGATGCGGGCTGATAAGGGTTAGACCATTCAGATCCCCTCACCATACGGTTTCAGACGCGGGTCTCATAGGAGGCGGGCAGATCCCGAAACCCGGCGAGGTAAGTCTTGCACATAACGGCGTGCTTTTTCTCGATGAAATTCCAGAGTTCAAGAAGAATGTCCTTGAGGTCTTGCGTCAGCCCATAGAAGACGGATACGTCACAATAGCCAGGGCCAGTTCAACAATCACATACCCTGCCAATTTTATGCTTGTGGCGGCCATGAACCCTTGCCCATGCGGTTTTTTCGGTGATCCCAAGAGAGAATGCAACTGCTCCTATTTGAATATTCAGCGTTACAGGTCAAAGATCTCAGGGCCTTTAATGGACAGGATAGACTTACACGTGGAGGTCCCGGCCGTAGCCTACAAGGATCTTTCGGCAAAAGATGCAGGGAGGTCGTCCGCCGAGATCATCGAAAGGGTTAAAATGGCAAGGGGGATACAGGCCGAGCGCTTTCAAAGGATAAAGATACATACTAACGCGGGCATGAACAGCAGGCATATCAGGAAATTCTGCGAGGTGGATCAGGAGTCGGACGGCCTGCTTGAAAGGGCCATGGACAAGCTGGGACTGAGCGCGAGGGCCCATTCAAGGATACTGAAAATCGCTAGAACGATCGCGGATATTGAGGCTGCCCCGGATATTAAGGCCGACCATGTGGCGGAGGCCATCCAGTACAGGAGTCTTGACAGGAGGTTGTTGAGATGAGATGTTTTTGATCTTTATGGCGTGATGTTTTACTATATCTATGTTCAGTTAATTGAAAAAATGCCTCTGTCCCGAATGGAAAGTGATCTCGAATAAATAAGGCGCTTCATCATATTATGATGAAGCGCCCTTTTTATCTCTTTAAAAGATAATTTAGATTATTTTAACATTTGTTGCAGACGGGCCTTTTGGACCTTGCTCTATGTCAAAGGTGACCTGATCGCCTTCATGGAGACTCTTGAAGCCGGTTGAGTCTATTCCTGAATGATGAACAAATAGATCAGGACCGTTCTGCTGCTCAATAAAACCGAAACCTTTTTGGTCGTTAAACCACTTTACTGTTCCATTACTCATGGTGACACCCTCCTTCCGAATAAATTTCAAGTTTCAATACCTCAGGATGCCACTATGAAAAAGTTTTTTCCTTCAGAACGAAACAGGCCTACCGTTAAAGGTAAACCATTTTTGATTTAATTAAATTAATTCATCTATAATTAAAAATCAAGATATATTATTAAAAAAATAAAAATAATTTGATTTTAATCAGTAACAAGAAGATATTACTGTAAATTTAAGATATTTAGTAAAATAAGTAATTTAGCAAAGAATTTAAATTAAAAAAATTAAAAACTTGACTTGTATATTTAAATAACCTAAAGTATATTATATTTTGAAGATATAAAAAAATTAAATAATTGCTTATAAATATAATAAATGCTTAGTAAAAATATTTTAGAATTAGTATTCTTGTTAACCGATCTATCAGGTTTCAGAGAGAAGGATAGAAGAGATAAATAAAATTTAAAAGGACTGAATTTTCTGATTTCGGAGGTAAAGTGATGATAGAGAATAAAGATAAGACACCTGTGGCCCAAAACGTGGTCACCATGTGTAATAAATGCAAGATCCAGCTTGACCACTTGGTCGTTTCCCACAACATGGAGGGCATCATAGAAAAGGTAAAGTGCCATACCTGTGGAAGCGTGCACAAGTACCGTCCTGAAAAGAAAAAGTCATCGAAGAAAGGCGTGAGGGCCAAAAAAACGGACCCGGCAAGAGACTTTGGACTGCTCACAGAGAAGTTCAAGGGAAAGAAGCCGGTGAGCTACAGCATGTCCGGATCATTTAAGGCGGATGACGTGATTGATCATAATACATTCGGCATGGGGATCGTGATCAGCACTTCTTATAAACAAATGGACGTGGTTTTTTCCGACCGACCCCGCATACTTGTTTGCAACAGGTAGATAGAAAGATACAGGCAATCATGAAATTTTTCGAGTTTAAACTCAGTCAAAACATCCTCAAGGGAGTCCCCCTTGTATACATGGGAAAAATGAGATGAACAATAGCAACTTTCTGGAAACACTTTTATCATATTCATATGCAAGGTGAATATTTATGAGAATATTATTGATCTATCCTGAATATCCGGAGACTTTCTGGAGTTTTAAACACGCCCTAAAATTTATCCATAAAAAGGCGGCCTTGCCCCCGCTTGGCCTTCTGACAATCGGGGCCATGCTGCCTGAAGACTGGCCTAAGAGGCTGGTTGATATGAACGTGACCAAGCTCACTGATAGGGACCTGGCATGGGCTGATTGTGCCTTTATCGGCGGCATGTCCGTCCAGAGGGCTTCGGCCCATGAAACCGTCGCCCGTTGTAAGAAGGCGGGCCTTAAGATCATCGCGGGCGGACCACTCTTCACCAGCGAATATGATCAATTTGATGAGGTTGACCATTTCGTACTAAATGAAGCCGAATTGACCCTCCCACCTTTTCTGGCGGATATGGAGAAGGGTTGCGCAAAACGCATCTACGAGACGTCCGAGTTTTGCGATATTCAAAGAACACCCCCTCCCATGTGGGAGTTGCTTGATTTAAAACATTATGCCTCCATGAGCCTCCAGTTCTCCAGGGGCTGTCCATTCAATTGCGAGTTCTGTAACGTGACGGCATTGTTCGGGCATCGGTCACGCATAAAGACATCCGATCAGATTGTTTCCGAACTGGACAGTATCTACTCTCAAGGATGGCGTGGGCAGGTCTTTTTTGTGGATGACAATTTTATCGGCAACAAGGCCTATCTCAAGGCTCATCTTCTGCCCGCGCTTATCCAATGGCAAAAAGGGAAGAAGAGAATCCCTTTTAACACGGAAGCCTCAATCAATCTGGCCGATGACAGGCCGTTGATGGACATGATGGTCGATGCTGGTTTTGATACTGTCTTCATAGGCATTGAAACACCCAATGAAGAAAGCCTGACTGAATGCAATAAACAGCAGAACAGAAACAGGGATCTGCTCGAGAACGTCAAAATCATGCAGCGGGCAGGACTCCAGGTGCAGGGAGGTTTTATTGTAGGTTTCGACAGTGACACGCCTTCCATCTTCCAGCGGCAGATCGAGTTTATCCAAAAAAGCGGGATAGTCACGGCAATGGTAGGCATGCTTAATGCCCCTCCCGGCACAAGGCTTTATGAGCGCATGAGGAAGGAGGGACGTCTGATCGGCCTTTTCTCCGGAGATAATGTTGACGGGACAACCAACATAATACCCTAAAATGGGTCTTGATACGTTGCGTGAAGGATATAGAAACATGATTCAACACCTCTACTCGCCCAGGCATTACTATAAACGCGCGATGACCTTCCTCCGGGAGTATGAGATGCCTAAAACCAGATTCCCTCTGGATTTTCAACGCCTGCTCGCGGTATTCCGTTCAAGCATTCGCCTGGGGCTTTTCGGCAAAGAGCGATTCCAGTATTGGAAGATTCTATCCTGGACTCTTTTTTACCGACCGCGATTGGTCCCGTTGGCCATTACGTTCGCGATCTATGGATACCATTTCCGTAAGATCTCAAGATTGAATAACATTTAGTGAGGAGGGAGGGATCTATTTTGGCACAGATAATGACAACTAAAGAGATAGCAAAATATTTAAAATTGCACGCGATAACGATATGCAAGTTATCCAAGGAAGGTAAAATCCCTTCAATTCGGATCGGCAGGGTCTGGCGATTTGACAAGGAAGTAATCGATGAATGGATTGCCAGAGGCTAATAAAAAATGCGGGACCGTCTTTATTAGGAGGATTATATATGTATGAGTCTGGACACAATACGGTCAGAAAGATCAGGGAGAAACTCCTGATTAGCAAGGCGGAACTTGCCAGGAAGGCGGGGATTTCCCAATTTACTATCGATAGGATTGAGAAAGGCATGAGTTGTCGGATTGAGACCAAAAGAAAGATTATATTGGCTTTTGGATATGACCTATCTGAAAAGGGCTTGATTTTCACAAATAATTAATGATCTTGCCCGAAGGAATGATCGACTTCTTTTCACCTTATGCTTTTCACTTTAGACTCGAAACAATTAAGATAGTGCACTCTCAAGACCTTTTAGATGATACACTAGCATGAGTCGGATTGATATCCCAATAAGGCTCCTGCTCAGATATCTCTCCGCAATGTGATGGCCAATATTCATGGGTAAAGTTCTTATAATTTCCAATATATTTTAAAACAGAAAAAGGAGATACATAATGGGAGATAAAGGTAAGAAGGATAAGGATAAAGGTCGGAAACAGAAAATAAAGAAAAAGGGTCAAGAGGCAAAAAAGAAAGCAATACGGTCGGCTGAGTTAGTAAAGACGACAGAA
>CAVZMS010000048.1:0-10878 GCA_963776085.1 uncultured delta proteobacterium | reverse complement strand
GAACACGCTTTTTTGTCAAGCCAAATTCAGCCTCATGATGTTGTGGTGCATGGAAATGGGGTTAAAGTTAATACTTCTTGCCATAGAACAATAAAAACATGACCCTCATTTAGTTGCGACTTGATTTTCTAAACTATAATTTCACTAAAGTTTAGACTACCCAAATAAATAGAAAACCCCACCTCTCTATTTTGAGAAATGGGGTTTTGGATTTTTTATGTCATGGCTACCCTCTGCGATTGGTTAACAGATGGCTGATTATGGGCCAAGCCTCGCAGATTGAGAATATTTTGTCAAGAAGTGAAAAGGGTAGGGAGCAGACGCAGGGGTTTAGACTGCCGCCTTCGCCAAGGCTACGGCGCGCCAAGGAAGACTATAGATCTGTTCGCCTATCTTGACTGTATATACAACTATGGTAGGCGTTAGATTCAATTGACTGGCAAGTTCTGCCATGTCAAGTTATTTACTTACTTAAAGACGTCCCCATTTCACCCGGTCTTACAAGCGGCATGACGTGTTTGACAAGAGCAGCGACAAATTCCTGCGGATTCGTGAAGCAGGCAAAGTGGCCGCCGGCTATGGGAATAAACGCTTTTTTCGGAGCACGGATCTCTTTTACGTAGGTACGGGCGTCGTCGAAGGAGACTGTATGATCGTCACGGCCCTGTATAACGAAGAACGGAAGAGGCATATCGAAGCCCAGGGTTCGAGCGTCGAATGAGAAGACCACGGGTAAGAGCTTCGACATAGTAAAACTGCCACCAGCGACCCAATCGGCCACATCTCCTTTTGTTGGAAGCGGCGGCTGACCGACGAAGGCCGACTGGATTTTAAGATATTCATTATCGGAGGGCGACATTCTCCACTTGTTGGATGCCATTATGCGTTTCATGTCATCCACGGGCAGGGCGGCTGTCTCATTCAAAATTTTGAGGGTTTCCTCGTCCCGCTCTTCGGTGGCTTTCTTGCGTGTCCAGCGTTCTCTGTCCTGAAGCGACAGCGTCCAGCTGACTGGCTGACCAGTGCCAACGAATGCGTAAAACAGTTCCGGTTTGCGCTTGATGGCATGCAGGCCAAGCATCGCGCCCCAGGAATGGCCGATCAGAATGAGTTTAGACTTATTCAGCCGTTTGCAGGCATACTCAGCAATGTCAATAACGTCCTGTGCCATACGCTCTATGGTCATGCCAGGCGTTGAAGAGCCGTTCTTGCCATAAGTCTTACCTGAGCCGCGTTGGTCCCAATTCAAGACCGTGAATGCTTGCTCCCAGGGGATAAACTCCTTCAAGAATGGTGACTGCGCCTCGGCCGGGCCACCGTGCAGAAACAGGATCACAGGATTATTTGCGTTGTTACCCTGAATGACGATCCATTGATCAATGCCGCCGATAGGAATGAAACCCTGTTGATTCACAGCGACTTGAAAACAGTATGAAATTCGAGAGGCACTGAGAAAGGACATGGAATACAGCAAATTTTAGCATTTCGCGTCGGCTGAGCATAGTCACTCAAGGATCCTCAATAGATAAAATTATGGAGCAACTCTCCTGAGATTCTGTACGACAGACCTGCCAATTTTGTTCATAAAAGCAATCGCCCGGGCATCAGAGAGAAACTGTTGGCCGAGAGCTCATAATAAGAGGCAGTGTTAGATCTACACATTTGACAGAAAAAATACAAAACCCCACCTCTCTATTTTGAGAAATGGGGTCTTGGACTTTTTGTCATGGCTACCCTCTGCGATTGGTTAACAGATGGCTGATTACGGGCCAAGCCTCGCAGATTGAGGCTGTTTTGTCAAGCTGTGAAAAGGGTAGGGGGCAGACCTTGAATATTGACAGATCAATCTATCAGGAATGAAGCTCTGACCCCCTTGTTGACATTTCTTATCGTAGTCTTCAATTATGAGACATCGGATTTGATTGCGATTACAATAACAAAATTTAAAAAGGACCAAATTCAAGATTATAGCAGAAGTCATCCGCTAAGTTTACATAATGACATACACCATATATGGAGGCGGAAATAATAAGGCAGGGCCATCATGCAACACAACATCATTCTTGATTAATTTTCTAGAACTCACTGGCCTAGATTTGAGGACTCTGACGAGCAAACAGAGCGGTGCCGCAAGCACTACCCTGCGTCTCCTCCTCAGAAAGAGTCTGATGGCCGCACCTGGAATGTCCAAATTATGAGTAAGAACTTCTGCGCTGTTTTACTTGGCCAATAAAACGATGCGGGTATTTTGTATTCCGGGTAAAGCCTGTTCGAAATGTGCCAGCATGTCCTCAGAAGATCTCAATTTAACAATTTGCATTCTACTGTCGTACAGATTTACATCATATCCAGTTTCATTTTTAATAATTTTTTCAATATCTGCCATACTGCTATTCTTGGGATCAAACTTGACCTCTTTGAAATTGTTTATCTCCAAAGAACTCCTGGATGTCCCGGGTAGATAAATCGTCCCATTGTTGAAATCAACGGCATAGGCAATGATGCCAGGGATAAGGAAGAATAATAACCCGATCCCGTCCAGCACAGCAATGCCAACATCAATTTGGCCGCTTTTTTGCCCTTTACGTTCAGGGTACATAATCGTCCCACAGCCCACCAGCTGAAAAACTAAAACAGCACAGATGAGTACACAAAACGTCTTGTCTATTTTTTTTAACATAATTCCTCCCTCTGTTTACTTGTTAATTTTTTAATTATATAAAAAATCTCATTTTTAGGCAAAAGAATAGATTTTCAGAATCAAGATGTTGGGGGTACTAAAAAAGGATTTTTTGTTTAGACTACTTGCCATATCTTAAAGCAAGCATGGTCCTCATTTATTTACGACTTGATTTTCTAAATCTATAATTTCGTTAAAGTTCAGACTACCCAAATAAATAGAAAACCCCACCTCTCTATTTTGAGAAATGGGGTCTTGGATTTTTTATCATGGCTACCCTCTGCGATTGGTTAACAGATGGCTGATTCCGGGCCAAGCCTCGCAGATTGAGTATGTTTTGTCAAGGTCTGCCTCCCTTGTTGCCATTTCTTATCATAGTCTTCAATTATGAGACATCGGATTTGATTGCGATTACAATGACAATACTTAAAAATAACCAGATTTAAGGTTTATAGCAGTAGTCGTAACGTACGGGTAACCGACTGGGAAAAGCGCTAACTTTTCCCAGTCCGCGTTCAGCCGATGGTTGGAGCTTCTGTCTTTTTACTCCACTTTGACCTCGATGGATTTCTGTTTTGCCACCTCAGTCTTTTGAATCTGGAGATTCAGCATGCCATCCTTGAAAGAAGCGCTAACTTTAGTTTCATCGACATTGTCAGGCAACGTAAAGCTACGGGTGAAGCTCCCGTATAATCGCTCGACTCGATGGAACTTTTTCCCTTTCTCTTCTTTTTCCTGTTTTCTCTCTCCCTAAATCGTCAGGACACGATTGTCTACAGTAACTTTGACATCCTCCTTATTGACCTCGGGAATCTCCGCCTTAATCTCGAATGCTTTTTCGGTCTCAGCGATGTTTACCCGGGGAACCCAGTCGCCTGTTGCGATGACCTCTTGGCTTCCAGCCTGAGGTTGCCCCAACGCTCTCGTGTAGCGTTCAAGCATGTCCTCCATCTCTTGCTCCGATCCCGTCTTAATAGTGCCATTATGCACCTCCTTCTTTGCGGGATTTAGTTTACCCCAATGGACAGTCCCGCACTCAGACCACCAGGGTTTTGGTTGTTCTCTCTGTAGCTCCAATAAGTGGAAGCGGGACGCTCTTTTAATATTCAATAACTTCATTGACTGGAAAAATAAAAAATTATCACTCAGGCTAATACTGGAAACAAGGATTGTATTTTAAAAGAGCGTCCCAATTACTCCCCGATTCTGGCTCGGTGGCCGTAATGACAAGTCGTAGAGCAACAACAAAAAGATTGGAAATGTAGTTCACACACTGTAAAAGGCTTCGGAGATCAGCGGAAAATTCGATCAGTCAAAATAAATTGAAACTTATCCGAAACAATTTTTAAATCTCTCGTCAAATTCCTCCTTGCTGAATCGGTATTCTTGAGTGCCGTAACATTCCACAGTAAAGGAGGCGCAGACACTTCCGATCCTGGCCGCTTCTTCGATATCCATGCCCCGGACCAGACCACTGATCAATCCTCCCCTGTAGGAATCACCGGCGCCTGTTGGGTCTTCTACCTTTTTCGGCATAACCACTGGTATCGTTGTTTCACCGTCAGGTGTTATGACTCTTTGATCCCAACTCTCCCAGCGTCACAATAATAGCACCGGCCCGCTTAAGCAGGTCCCCTTTCTTTAATTTGGTCTTGTTCATGATCAGTTCCAACTCATAATCGTTGGAGATCATTATCCGGCATCCTTCTATGGACTGCCGTAGGTCTTCTGCACTCAACATGGGTATGGACTGCCCTGGATCAAAGATATAATCGATCCCTTTAACCTTGCAGGCCTGCGGATAGTTGACCATGTCTCCCAAATTGCCTGGAGAAACGATCATAAGGGTATCTATCGGGTCCAGTTCCTCGAAATTCAGACAAGAAGAGAATTTCATCGACCCTGGGTTGAACCCGGTGATCTGATTATCCGACATATCTGTGGTTATATAGGCTCCGGCGGTAAATTCTTCATTAATGATTTTGATGCCTTCAGTGGATAGATGGTTATTTTTCAGCCAATCAAGGTATCTATGATAATCGCTGCCGATCGTAGCGGAAATTTCAGGCCTTTCACCCATGAGAGACAAGGCATAGGCTATATTGCCGGCTGTTCCGCCGAATTTTTCCTTCATGCCGTTAACTGTAAAGGCCACGTTTAAGACATGTATTTTTTCAGGGAGGATGTGATCCTCAAAGTATCCCGGAAAATCCATAATCCTGTCGTAAGCTAAAGAGCCGGATACAATAATATTCATGTTCAACAACCTTTCAAATGAGTTCTAAATCGCCGGAGGAGATACAGCGCAGTTTGAAATGCGGGACGCCCCGGTTTTTAAGTTTCTATATGTTAATCCCATAACATATTTGTTTGTCCTGCCATGTCCACCAGAGATAATTTTTGTAATAAGAGGTGTCCGGTGTAAAAGGGGGCTACTTCAAAGATTAGACTATGTAAATTAGTATTAAGTTTGCGTGGCTTAAGCGTGTCAGGTCATTTATTTATCTCACTTAAGATTTTATTTGTCTCCTCGACATCCTTCTCTTCTACTAATAATCCATATATTGGGACAGCTCCTCCCGCAGCTTCCAATCCATCTTTAACAACAGCATCAATCCCGTTTGCTAGATAGAAGGCCTTTTACCAATTCAGCTTCATATCTGCTGGGATATGTTTCAATATTGACTAAATTAATATACTCATATTCATTATATTGTTCTGGTTCTGGTGGTAACTCTGGGACCAAATCAATCTTACAATCTGCACATTTAAAAAACCCTTCTCTATATTCCGCCTTACATTTTGGACAAAACATTTATATACCTCCTGAAATATTTCACGATAAAATTATACTACTGCATCGTTTTTATTGAAAGGAATAAGTTCAGATTTTTTTCCATTGGTCAATAATATTATAGCCCTGATTTATTTGCAGTTAGATTCTCTAATCTATAGTTTGATTAAAGTTTAGACTACCTAAATAAATACAAAACCCCACCTCTCAATCTTGAGAAATGGGGTCTTGGATTTTTGTCATGGCTACCCTCTGCGATTGGTTAACAGATGGCTGATTCCGGAGCCAGCCTCGCAGATCGGGAATATTTTGTTAAGATTGATAAAAGGTTCGGGTCTGATTGCGATTACAGAATCTCAATAATATAGGACACTAGAGATTAAATCTTCATTTGTGACATTTCTGCTAAATATTCATCTTCCTTCCTGTCCTATCTAATGAATGAATATTTGACCCCATTTTACTACCTAAAACGAGCCAGCTGCATCCATGTTCAATCAAAGTCATGCCAATCTAATATCAATGTCCTGACATACACCAATCTTTAGTTATCTGAGCGTATTCTTTTACTTCCTCATCCGTCCTGAAATCTTGTACTCCGCAATTATCGTAGTGTACCATTTCAGCCAAATTTCTGACTATTTTGGTATTAGGAGGATTAGCTTCGTAACCGATCACCATCATGTCATAAATTGTGAGAGATTCAGGAATACCAATGATCTCTTTTATCGCCATTTCCGTTTCCTCTCGCGATGTGGAGGTATACCATTGCGAGGCCAGCCCCAGCGCAGTGGCCGCTAAGTGCATGTATAAAAAGGCGTTGGCCAGACTAGAATTGTAAAGGCTGGCAACTCGCGTCTGATCCTCCGACGCACGGTCAGGCAACCCAACCTTGGCCCTCCAATCGCATAACAGTAAGATGAACACAGGTGCATCCTTAAAGCTCCTTCGAGGCAAGTCTTTTTTGGCTGGGTCTTTAATAGGGGGGGCATGTTGCTCCAAAACGGCCACGATTTGATTTTTGATTTCTGTATTCTTGATAACGACAAATTCCCAGGGTTGGGTGTGGAAAGCGGAAGGAGCCCAACGAGCCACTTCGATAATCCTGGTAATGTATTCATCAGGCACTGGGTCGGGTTTAAACTGGCGGATGGTTCTCCTCTTTTTCACTAGGTCTAAAAGATAATCATATTGATTAATGTTCACCAGAAACCTCCTTATATTGTTTTTCTTTCTTCATAGAGCTTGTCTGTATTGTCTGTTTAGTATTCAATCATCCCTATTTTATGGGGCATCTATTGCTTCAACCACCGCGGGCTCGCATCTGTCGAATTGCCGGATGGAAGCATCCAGAGCCGACATACTCCCAGTCACCCAACTCCATGCCCGTTTCCGAAATTTTCCGATCCAAGAAAGGTACAATTCGTGGCATATGGGGACTTGGAAGCGCAATGCCCTACGGCATCGGGGACGGTTGGATCGGCCCCGTATTTGAATAGGGTATTTTTTCTATCGCTTCTCCATTATTAACGGCTTTCCCGTCACCGGATTGTTGTAATGGAAAGGAACAATCGTCGTTTCGGGCCATAAAACCCATGCGGGTTCTATAGGGGCGTCGGGCCCCAGCGGATTTTCCGGATAGAGCACGGGAGGAGTTGTCGGAATATAACCCACCTTCGTATACGCCCAACCGTTTTTATAGTCGGCATGCCACAATGGATTGTAGTTCAGTATCTTGATCTTCCAGACACCGTCCTCTTTCACATAGGTATTCTCATAAATACCGCCCTCCCACCATTGCGTTGGTTCCCTGTTTGCCTTGCGATCGGCTTCCCCCATGGGGGATTTTGAGGTTACGTGGGCTCCTGCCTGCATAAAAGCACGGAATCGCGCCTTGGCCGTCTTGCGATCCGGGGCGACATGTATGACATCCTGCATCTGGAGATGATCGAGCAGAAATCCATGAACTGGCCCCGGCTTGCCGCCCGTGAATCCCTGTAAAAAAGACTCGACATAGAGGCGCCGGACTCCCTTGTTTTTACCCCTGTAAATTCCTCCGGCGAAATGAACTTCTCCATCTTCGGCGAACAGATCGACAACATCTTCATAAAGGCACTTGTCGATGTAGTACCCATACGCATAATGCAGATTGCGGATTGCCTGGGTGTCTTCTAGGGTTCCCAGACGATTGGACATCTCTTCCACCTTCTTCTCAAGCTCTTTATTCGAACAGGATGCCGTCATGATGAGTATTATTGAAAGAGCGGCAATCGTCCCCCAGAGATGAATCCGGTTATCGGATTTCCCCTGCAACATACTGCGAAAAAATGCTGACGTTGATTTAATGGCGTTC
Source organism: uncultured delta proteobacterium (assembly GCA_963776085.1). Classification (GTDB taxonomy): domain Bacteria; phylum Desulfobacterota; class DSM-4660; order Desulfatiglandales; family HGW-15; genus CAVZMS01. Next base: position 3,051 of record CAVZMS010000048.1, on the reverse strand, counting down.
ATAAGACCTCCTTGTTTGAATTGATTATCCATTGGTTTTCGTTCTCGGGAAGAGATCAAAAATAAATAACTAGAATTTCCCGGCCTTTGTAAGAGGCAGTGTCAGGTCTACACATTTGACAGAAAAAATACAAAACCCCACCTCTCTATTTTGAGAAATGGGGTCTTGGACTTTTTATCATGGCTACCCTCTGTGATTGGTTAACAGATGGCTGATTCCGGGCCAAGCCTCGCAGATTGAGAATATTTTGTCAAGGTTGATAAAAGTTTCGGGTCTGATTGCGATTACAATGACAATACTTGAAAATAAACGGATTCAAGGTTTATAGCAGTAAAGTTACGCCAAGTTAACGAAATGTCATATACCATATATCGAGGTTGAAACAAAAGGCAGGGCCAAATGACTCTGCTTTGAATTGTGGCTTCTCGATATGCCGTTCTTATCACCGATGCACATCTTCAATTTGTTTTTTTTAGAAAATGACCTTCATGATCCCGGAACATTTTGGACATATGAGCGGATTTACTTCATATATCTTTTGTATAAGTCGAGCCCAATTTCTCCTGTACTCCTTTGATGAACCATTAGATTCCAGAATTGAGGGGATGGAATCATCCTTGTTTTGTTTTTCCCTCTTTCGTCCACCACCAGGATTCTCTTGTCGCGTATATCAGGACGAGAAAGCAAGGGGGGAACATCCTTAGAAATCTTTCTGCTTTTCCAGGGTGACGGTAAACCAGAAACGACTCCCTTTGCCGGGTTGGCTCTCTTCACCGATTTGACCACCCATCAGCTCGACTAATCGCCTGGAGATGGATAAACCCAAGCCGATGCCTCCATACTTGCGGGTGGTGGAGCCATCTGCCTGGGTGAAGCTATCAAAGATTTTCTTCTGCTTATCTTTAGGGATGCCTATTCCAGTATCTGTAACGGAGAAAAGAAGTGTTGCCTTATCCTCAGTTTCCTTCTGTAGCTCCACCCGGATTACCACCTCTCCTTTTTCAGTGAACTTAACGGCATTTCCTCCCAGGTTCATCAAAATCTGGTGCAACCTTACAGAATCACCACGTAGAAACAGTGGAACTGCATGGTGGATCAAACAGGCTAATTCTATTCCCTTGTCAGAAGCTCGGGGTGCTAAGGTATCAGCCACGCCTTCGACAGTAGCACGTAAATCAAAATCGACACTCTCAAGTTCCACTCGTCCCGCCTCTATCTTTGAAAGATCCAAAATGTCATCTAATAGCCCCAAGAGTGAATAGGAGCTTTCCTTGACTATGTTCAAATACTCACGTTGCTCATCGGTTAAAGGAGTATCTAAGGTTAAGCCTGTCATACCGATAATGGCGTTCATGGGGGTGCGATACTCGTGGCTCATATTGGCCAGAAATTCGCTTTTCATCCGATTGGCCTCCTCCGCCTGTTCCTTGGCGTATCTCAGCATCTCCTCCGCCCGCTTGCGCTCGGTGATGTCCCGGAAGAATCCCAGCGCTGCTATCGCTCTATCATTTATCAGTCCTTGACAGGATCGTGACGTGGGTACTGTTATGAGATTCACGGTCTTCAGGAGAAACATCTTTGTCTTCACAGGTCTGTTCTTGCCAGTGAGCCACGATCCATTTGTAATCTCTTTCGATGAATTGGCGGCAGCTTCCTTCGGGGAATATCCTCAATATCCATCGTTGCCGTATCATCTCTTGAGGAGACATCTCGGAAATATCTGCGCGGTCTTATTCGCGTACATGAAAATTTGTAGTCCTTATCAATGTCGGCATATCTGGATGCCATCGAATTGCTTCAAAAAGAGTGCGGAATCTCATCTTCGACTGCCTTGTATCGCCTCTTCCGCCCGCTTGCGCTCGTTTATTTCTGCCTGTAATGCTTCGTTGGCTTTGGATAGTTCCCCGGTCCGTTCCTGAACTCGGATTTCTAACTCGTCGTACGCCTTGTGTAATGCTTCCTCCACCTGTTTTCTTTTAAAAAAACCCGGTATCTCGTATTTGATAACCTTTTTGGCTAATTTCGGCTCTCTTTTCAAATATTCTTTGATGTAGAGTTCTATCTTGGAGGGATTTGCCATTATAAACCTACATGCATCATCACCTTTGGCTTTGCACATTATTTCCGATGCTACTAAGGTTACGCCGAAACTCTCCTCGCACCAGCCGGAGGAATAACCTGCGTTCATCACACAGACCGGGAGATCGCTTTTCTTTCCGGACTTTATCCAAGCGTCAGACTCAAACGAAAATGGATGGTCGTATATAAGAAAATAATTCTCATCTGGAGAGGGCTTTGATTCGGGGAATATATCGACAAACGCCCACCCGGAGTGGGAAAAATGGATTGGTCCAGCCGAAAGTTTTTCGATGGGGTCTCTCAGCTTCATTTTTTTATGAAAGTTCTTGGCGTCTGCTTTGCCAATAGCATGGGCTATGTCAAAAAGAAGGCTCCTGGCAACATTGAGCGCCTCTTCGTCTCCCTTGTCTTGATATAAGTTCTTCACCGTCTCAAAGAAGTCAACCGACATGGAGGCGGCTCTTATCAATATATAGCGCTGGTCAAATATCTCAATAGTGCCCTTTGACGGATCTTCCTTCTTTTTCTTGAAATATTTACTTACATACTCATGCGCTTTCTGAAATATCGGCTCAAATTGTTTTGGAACCTTTACCGAAGTTAGCATGATTTACCCCCCCCTAATAAGCTCATCTTCTTTGGTCCAGCTTAAATCTGTCAAGTTGTTGAGTTGATAAGAACACGCTTTTTTGTCAAGCCAAATTCAGCCTCATGATGTTGTAGTGAATGGAAATGGGGTTAAAGTTAACACTACTTGCCATATCTTAAAGCAAGCATGGTCCTCATTTATTTACGACTTGATTTCCTAACCTGTAATTTCTCTAAAGTTTAAACTACCCAAATAAATAGAAACCCCACCTCTCTATTTTGAGAAATGGGGTCTTGTGTTTTCATGTCATGGCTACCCTCTGTGATTGGTTAACAGATGGTTGATTCCGGACCCAGCCTCGCAGATTGAGAATATTTTGTCAA
>CAVZMS010000047.1:0-14513 GCA_963776085.1 uncultured delta proteobacterium | reverse complement strand
CCTGTATTCAATAACGGCATGGAAACTTGATATTGTATCTTTGGCAATAACAACATCATTGTTCGGGTCGCGACCTATCATATTTATCCTTTTTTGCAGGACAAATGTCTTAGTGCCTGTGATATTGTTGATATCGATCAAGGTCGCCCTGGGTATATTAGCCTCGGATGGTGCCGTGAAAAGCATATCTTTTTTAATGGATCTCCTATAATAGATAATACCTATGGCAAAAATCGCCAGTAACAAGAAGATCCCGGCAAGAATGGGCACCCATGGAATCACGATATTTTGGGCGCCTTCCGTCACTTTTACGGGCGCCTTCTCCGCCTCCATTGTCTCAACCCCTGCTTGCCCAGGCAGTCCTGTCCCCTGTATTTGAGTGGAAGTTTCTCCGGGTCCCGCTGCCGGAGCAGTAAAAGGCGCCGCCTTTTCGGAGACTATTTGCTTGATCCTATCGAATATATTATTTATATCTTCAACCTTGTAGGCCCTGAAATATTCACCATCAGTCTTGACAGCCAATATCTGAAAAAGGCTGAAATCAGCCGTATTACTGAATGCGACACCAAAGATCCTGATCCCGGACCTCTTGCCTTCCTCTGCCAGATCCTCCTTCAGCCATCGCGCCCTTTCCAGGTCAACCTGTTTATCTCCGGTATCAATAAATCCGTCGGTCATTAAAATAATTATCTTCCGGGCATCCTTTCTTCCATTATTCTTTAATTCATAGATGGCCGTTTCTATTGCCGCCGGGGTGTCTGAAAACAGGCCTTTATAATTAACATTATCCAGGCTGGAGAGCATATTGGCCCTGGAAGCTATGGTTGTCTCTGTCAGATTAACCGCGAGTCTGGCCTTTGTATCAAAAATGACCATGCCGACACGTAAGTCTTGCCCAAGATCCAACAATGATCTGGCAACGACATCCCTGGCCAAAAAATCCGGATCACTCTTTTTCATACTCCCTGAATTATCCAGGGCCAGCACGATGTCCAGTCTAGGTTGCCCCCCCTGCACGCCTTGCGATGAAGTCATTGCCGCCGGGTTGTCGCTCCCGGATACAAACTGCACTTGGAAAAACAGGACAATAAGGATGAATAATCTGATTGATTTTTTCATAATCTTCTCTCCCTTGACCTGGATAGGTTTTTATCCACAATACATCAATAAAATAGGAAATTCATTAAAAAAATCCTGCCCCCGGTTAGTTGGTAATAGTTCAAAAGTGTATATGAGGCGATATTGACATCATGTCCAGCAGGGCAGTCTACTTTCAGAGGCGAATACCGGTGCCCGGCTCCTTTGCATAACTCGTAGCAAAGGCGGGCGGAAAGCTTGCCATGCCGGAATTAACCAGAAAGTACCTCGAATAGCTATCAGCTCGGAATTCCGGCCTCCCGCCTGACGAGATCCTTATGCCTGATTCCTTGCAGATCATTTCTTCGCCTCTGAAAAGAGACCCCCCTGCTGGACATTTACAACACGTCTACCAGGCAAGATCATGCGCAGGCAATTCTGATAATACATACACTTTTGAACGTCGCCAAAAAGTCGGGAGAAAGCGGTTGAGGATCTAAACAGACAGACTAATCTTTATCAGGAACGGGAGGTTAGGGCGTGTAGAGTATCACGAGACATCTGGTGGTTTCGTTACCGAGATTTTTCAGCTTGTGAGGGATCTCCGAATTGTAATGCATGCTCTCTCCGACCTTGAGATGATTTACCTTATTGTCCAGCGTAAGTTCAAGGCTTCCCTCCATAACATAGATAAACTCTTCTCCCTCGTGTTTGTAGGCCACAGGTTTATGGGCCTGCCTTGGCTCGATCGTTATCATAAACCCTCTCAGATGTTGATTTTCAGCGCCGGGAGTCAGGGTCTGATAGTAGTAGTTTTTGGTCCTCTTGATAAATGCCTGGGCACGCTGATCCTTGATGGAGGCCTTTTCCTCATCTCTAAGGAAGGTCCCTGGATCCACATCCAGGACCTTTGAAAGTCTAAGTAAAAAGCTCACTGGAGGCACAATTTCATTATTCTCCACCTGCTGGACAAATTCCGGCGCCTGGCCCGTATCTTGAGCCAGGTCTTCGATGGACCAACCATGGGATTCCCTGAGTTTTCGAACCTTTTCTCCGAATCCATTCCCTTTCCCGTCCGGACTATCCTCGCTTAGGACATCAGCGAGATCCCGCATTATCACCTGTTTAATACGGGCTATAAGGGGAGGAAGAAGGCTTTTGGCATCGGCTACGATCCCGATATCCGCCGCATTAAAAATCGGGGAATCAATATCGCGGTTTATTGCCACTATCTCCTTTGATTCGGCTATCCCGGCCGTATATTGGACCGCGCCCGATGTCCCTACTGAGATAAGCAGCTCCGGCCGAACACTCTTTCCGGTCTGTCCTATAAGCCTCTCCTCATCGACCCAGTGATTGATGACAGGTGGTCGTGTGGCTCCTACTTCACCGCCAAGGACCGCTGAAAGAGCGCGCACCAGTGCGAACCCGTCGGCATTTACCATCCCGGCCCCTCCAACAACAACGGTCTTCGCCTCCTCCAGCCTGCATCGTTCAACCCGTTCAGCTGAAAAGGATAGGCGTTTGAACTTTTCCGAAACATGTATCCTCTTCACCTGAATTTTTTTTACTGTCCCTGGATTGCCGCGAACAGCTACAGGTTGAAAAGCGTGTGTTTGAACGGTCGCAAATCCGGTAGAGTCATGGTCTGAAAAGGTCAGTTCGGCCATGATCTCTCCTCCCCATGAAGGGCAGCCGGCTATGACGCGGACATCCTCGATCCGGAATTCAACACAATCGGCGATCAGGCCCGCGTTATTCATTCGAGCGCATCGGCCCGCGATTTCCCGACTGAAATCCGTCAGGGCAAAGAGGACGACCCGTGGAGCCATCTTCCGAATGATCTGGTTCAGTGCCATCGCATGGATATCGGCCCTCGGCGCTTCAGTATCAGGATATTCAATCGCATAGACTTCGTCCGCGCCGTTTGAAATACATGCCTCGGCTGCGTCTTGCATTGAAACGCACGGAGAAACGGTATGAGGACCAATAAGAACCGCCACGGCCCTCTCCGACAAAGGACCTGCCAGTCCCCTGGCAGCGGACATGACATTTAGGCATAATCCCAGATGTCTCCGGTTTCTCAGATCAATATACACCCATATGTCTTTTATTAACTTTCTCATCTGTTAAAATCTTTTCAATTTGTGACCCATCTCTCAATTAGTTGAGATAAGGTGGTCAAGGATTCGAACTGAAGAATATTGAATAGCGAATATCCAATGTTGAAGTTTTTCTTTCACTTCGAAATTCGAAATTCCCAGTTCATTATTCAGTATTCTCTTTTAGACTCTCTGACGCCCTTGAATCCTTGAACCCTTTCTTTCTACCCTATATGTCCCCCTTCCCTGAGCCTCCGGACAAGTTCATCGGCCTGTTCTTCAACCGATCCGGTTATGAACTCGCATCTTCTCTTCCTTCTGATCCTGTTCATGGAGAGGACCCTTGTGGCTGACCCCTTTTCTCCTACCTGATAGTCCGAAAGACCCAGGTCGGAAAGACTCATTCTTTCAAATACTCCCGTATTGAAGGCCTTTTCAATCCCGGACAGGGAACTATCTCTTGCCTGCACTGCCGCCGGATGGACCGTAATAGCGGCCGGAAGACAGACCTCGTATCTTTCAACAAACTCGTCCACCCTCCGATCCACTATGATTGTTTTGTCCATGTAATCCAGGTGATACACGCCTGTTATTATCGGCAGATCGAGCTGGACAGCCGTCTGGGGACCGACCTGGCCCGTATCGCTGTCGGATGTCCTTATTCCGAAAAGGATGAGGTCAAAAGGCTTTAGCTTCATGACTGCCGCCCCAAGGGCAGTTGATGTCGCCAGTGTATCAGAGCCCGCAAGGCTAGGGTCAGAGATAAGAACGGCCCGGTCAACTCCCATGGCCATGGCCTCGTATAATGAAAGGCCTCCTACCTCCGGCCCCATTGAAAGCGCGGTCACACTGCCTCCCTCTACCTCGCGCAGTTGCAGGGCCATCTCGAGGGCCGGACGGTCAAAGGGATTCAGAGCGCATGTCTCAGGAAGTCGAACTACCCGCCCCTCAGGGGCATCCAGCACAACAGATTTGATGCAGACGATGATGTTTAAACTCATAAAGTAACCTTGAAGATCAATATTATTATAGCTATTCAATTGGATAATTCTGCTTGAGCATCATTTACGGTCTACGGTTTAAGGTGTACGGTATAAGGTGTGGGGGTTACGGTGTACGGTTTATGGTACTTTACACCTTATACCTTACACCCTATACCTTATACCTTACTTATATTCATCCAGCACGCTCCTTGCAATAACAACCCTATGTATTTCAGTGGTGCCTTCATAAATACGGGTTACCCTGGCATCCCGATAAAACCTTTCAACCGGATAGGATTTCACGTAGCCGTACCCGCCGTGGATCTGAATTGCCATATCCGCGACCTTGCTTGCGGTTTCCGAGGCAAAGAGCTTGGCCATTGCCGATTCCCTGGAAAAGGCTCTGCCGCTGTCCCGCAGTTCCGCCGCGCGATAGATAAGAAGGCGCGCGGCGTCAACCTGTGTTGCCATGTCCGCAATCATCATCTGAACGGCCTGGTGCTGGGAAATAGGCACACCAAACTGGCGGCGTTGTTTGGAATAACGGATCCCTTCTTCCATTGCGGCCTGGGCTATTCCAAGCGCCTGGGCGCCTATCCCTATCCTGCCCGCCTCAAGGGCCGCAAGCCCGATCTTCATCCCCTGCCCCTCACCGCCGAGTAGATTCTCCACCGGGACACGGCAATCATAAAGCCGTATAGATGAGACCGGATTCGCCCTGTTGCCTAATAGATCTTCCAGATCTCCCACCTCAAAGCCAGGGGTGCCACGCTCAACTATAATAACACTGAGTCCCTTTCGACCTCCTGAGTTATCCGTCTTCACAAAGATCAGACAGGTATCAGCCACGCCCCCATTGGTAACCAATACCTTGCTGGCATTTACTATATAATGATCCCCGTCACGGATTGCCGTTGATTCAACCCCTGAGGCATCTGATCCCACGTTTGGCTCGGTCAGGCAGAAGGCGCCGATCTTTTCTCCTTTCGCAAGCGGAGGGACCCATCGCTCTTTTTGTTCCTCAGAACCAAAAACCACAATGGGATATACGGCGACGCTGTTGTGAACAGTCACGCAAAGGCCAAGGCCTGCGCATGCCCTTGATATCTCCTCGATAATAACGGCATAGCTTATAGTATCCATGCCGGCGCCGCCGAGTTCTTCCGGGACCTGTATCCCGAAGTAACCCAGTTTCCCCATCTTCTCAACCACCTCCCAGGGGAAGCGGGCCTCTATATCAAGGTCTTTGGCAATAGGCCGGATCTCACGGTCGCAAAAGGCGCGAACCGCTCGCCGGACTATGACATGTTTTTCAGATAAAAGATTGTTCATGGACTGCACATCCCTCACTTATACTCATAAAATCCGCGCCCTGTCTTTTTCCCCAGCCACCCTGCCTCCACGTATTTCCGAAGGAGCGGGCACGGACGGTATTTTGAATCCTTGAAACCGTCATTAAGGGTCTCCATGATCGCCAGACATGTATCCAGTCCGATCAGATCCGCCAGGGCCAAAGGCCCCATGGGGTGATTGGCCCCAAGTCTCATGACCGTGTCGATGTCTTCCCTTGTGCCTACGCTGTGATACAGGCAAAAGATCGCCTCATTGATCATCGGCATCAGTATCCGGTTGGCGATAAATCCCGGATAGTCGTTTGCCAGGGCGGGGGTCTTACCGAATTTTTCAGACAGTTTCCATGTTGTTTGGAATGTATCGTCGGATGTAGCAAGCCCCCTGATCACCTCAACCAGTTTCATGACCGGCACAGGATTCATGAAATGCATACCGATAACCTTTTCCGGCCTCTTGGTCTGCGAGGCGATTCGGCCGATGGGGATAGACGATGTATTGGTCGCAGAGTATTACGCCGGGCCGGCATATCCCGTCAAGATCCTTGAATATCTGAAACTTGAGGTCCTGTCTCTCAGTGGCGGCCTCTATCACGAAATCTGCCGAGGCCATGTCCTTTATGGCCACACTTCCCTTTATGCGACCCAAAACAGCATCTCGATCCTCTTTGGTCATCTTTCCCTTTTCAACATTCCGGTCGAGATTTTTTGTTATCGTTCCGAGGCCCTTATCGACAAATTCCTTAGCAATATCGTTCATGATAACATCCAGCCCGCTCATGGCCGCGACCTGGGCTATCCCATTACCCATCTGTCCGGCTCCGATCACCCCAAAAATCTTTATCTCCATCTTGTCCTCCATTTCTAACCTATTGAATTAAAAAATTCTTTCCCACTCCTACACCTTGACCCTGCACCCTGTGAGGCGATGCCTTGCGCCTTCAGCCTTCAGCCTGCTATCTTTTTACCACCATCGCAACCGCCTCACCGCCCCCGAGACAGAGGCAGGCCAGACCGGTCTTTAGGTCCTGTTTTATCATCTCATACAGCAAGGTAACCAGGACGCGACATCCGCTGGCGCCTATGGGGTGGCCCAGGGCTACGGCCCCGCCGTTCACATTAACCTTGGCCGGATCAAGCTGCAGTTCTCTTAATATGGCCACCGAAGAGCCGCTGAATGCCTCGTTGATCTCAAAGAGATCCACGTCGTCCAGTGAAATGCCTTCCTTTTTTAGGCATTTAGGAATCGCCCAGATCGGCGCCACCAGGACATATTTCATATCGATCCCGTATGATGCCTGGGCCCCGATGGTGGCTAGGACCTTACAACCCAGTTCCTCGGCCTTTTCTCGCGACATTACTACCACGGCCGCGGCCCCGTCGCTTATTATTGAGGCGTTGCCCGCCGTGCCCAGTCCGCCTTTTTTAAATGCCCCCGGCATCTTTGCCAGGGCATCATAGCTTGTATCCCTGGGGCATTCGTCTACATCAAATATGACCGGGTCACCCTTTCTTCTGGGGTATCTCCACGGGCATGATCTCTTCCTTGAACCTATTGGTCCTGATGGCCTCCATGGCCCTGCGGTAGGACTCAGCGGCAAACCTGTCCTGGTCCTCCCTGGTGATATTGTATCTCTCGGAACACAGCTCATTTGAAATCCCCATGTGGAAATCGTTCACAACATCCCAGAGGCCGTCGTGGACCATATGATCCTCAATCTTCGCGGACCCCATGCGATATCCGAACCGGCCCTTTTCCAGATAATACGGGGCCATGCTCATACTCTCCATTCCTCCGGCCACCACGATATCAGCGTCCCCGACCGCTATGGCCTGGGCCGCCAGCATTACGGACTTGAGGGACGAACCGCAGACCTTATTAATACTTATGCATTCCACCTCCCATGGCATTCCGGCCTGAACCGCGGCCTGTTTGGCCGGATTCTGACCATATCCGCAGGGGAGCACTATCCCCATAATCGCCTCGTTAACCATCTCCTTTTCAATCCCTGCCCGTCTGACGGCCTCCTCGATCACCAGGGCCCCCAGTTTGGTTGCAGGTATGTTTCCCAACGCCCCGTTAAAGGCCCCCAGCGGGGTCCTGACACCACTTACGATAACGGCTTCTCTCATGAAAGTATTCCCCCTTATTAAAAAATAATCCACGCCCTGTCGAAAATATCACGATCTATAAATGGCTGCTGAAGGCGTGGTCTGAAATGATTAAGACAGGACAAACCCGGCTTTTTCGCTGTCAATGTATCGGAGTATAGGTGAATCATAGGTGACTGTCAATTATAGATTCCAATTGCCGAATATCAATCCGAATATAATTGCATGAGTCTTTCGCCGGCCGGATCCAAAAGGCGTGTTAACCGGCAAAAAAAGAGTCTCATCGGTCCCTATGACCAGGAAATGATAGTTGACATTTTAAACTGGAAACAATAAAATGACCTTAATTCTGGTAGACCAAAATGGAGGTCAAAATATGGAGACATTATCCCTTTCCGAGGCGAAAATCAAGCTCAGCAGCCTTGTTGATAAGGTAAACAGCATGGACAAGGAGATTGTTATTACGAAAAACGGCCGCCCCGCCGCCGTCCTTGTCAGTCCCGATGAATTTGAAGGCTGGAAGGAGACAATCCTGGTCCGCTCCGACCCTAATTTTCTTAAGGAGATCAGAAAAGGCATCAAGGCGTTGAAGGATAATAAAGCAAGCCTCTATACCCTTGAAGAACTTTTTTAAAGCATAGACTCGGCGGCCATGTATAAACTTCGAATACCCGATTATCTGGTAAAATTCATCAGGACCCTCCACCCTGTAATAAAGAAGAAGATCAAGGTGGCCCTTAAAAGTATAATAGCAAATCCTGATTCGGGAAAGTCTCTAAAGGATGAACTGGATGGGCTCAGGAGCACCCGTGTCAGCAGGTTCCGTATAATTTATCGACTAGAAGATCCAAAGGAGATTCAGATAGTCGCGATTGGACCCCGGTCAAATATCTATGAAGAGACCTACCGCCTTATAAAGAAGGAAAGAAAAGATATTAAATGAGATGAACCCGCTTCAAACTGCCCCCGGCCCCCTTTTACCGTGCTCCCCAGCATTAAAAAGATTCTGCCGCTTTTCTGTATCTAAATTTACTTTATTCTCTTGGACAAGATCCTTGTTGGATTGTCGGCTCCAATCTCCGCGAATATGGATTACTGCAACACCTCTCTTTTCGAGAAACTCGCCGACAAGAAGATAACGGTGACAATTTAACGGATTTTCTTCACTGCACATCAGGGCCAGCCGATATTCATTACATCCTTTTATCAGACTCTCAACGCCTTCATAAAATTCAGGGGTTTCAGATATCCGCGCATATAATATATGACCTTCGGAATCATAAAATCTCCTGTCATCAGACCGACCGCCCAGCTTGTCACCCAGAAACAGGTATCTCATTCCATGGGCATGGAGTGAATCTTTAAGTGCGGCCTTATTGAAATGGGGAGAGAACCGGGAATATGGCCTGGAACGTATATCGACCACTACCTCAATATTGTTGTCATTAAGAAGCGCTATAAACTTCTCCAGACCATGATTGGAATGACCTATTGTAAAGATAATCGCTTGATCAAATTGTTTGCCGTCGTCCATGTTGATTTGAAATCCGTCTTAATCTCGTTTAAAATGCGGATACGTTCCGGATTATTAGTTGAAGTTTATAAACAGGAAATTAAAAAATTTTACCTGAAAAAAGGGCCTTCACAAAATCTCCAACAGGCATTATATAGATATCGTCGAAAACATAACTTCGTGAACCGCAATACACCCCGATCATGCGATCAGCTTTTATGCTTTCGTGGAGGCCCATGCAATTTGCCTACTATATTGTAAAATTGCAATGCAAATTTACAATATGCCTAGCAAATAATCAGAAAGTATTTTTTATTTAATCCTTCTTCAGTTGAACTGTCCTGGGTTCGACATCCCTGCATTTTTGTTCAAGCTGATGTACAATGGGGGTTCGTAAGTTTTGTTAATCCCTAACACCTAATGTTGCTTCAGGATGCCTATATAACGGGGAGTGCGCCTGCAGTAATCTTCGTAATCCTTGCCGAAGACCTTTGCCAGGTGCTCCTCCTCAGCCCTGACCATCAGATAGCAGATCGGAAGCCATAGGACCCGCCCACAGCAGCCCTGCCCAAGACGGCCACAACAGGACGTACCCGACGATGAAGAAAAAGCTGCCAGCGAGTTGGGGATTCCGGCTGTAATGGTAGAACCCTGAGGTATGTAATCGGCCGACCTCCCTTCCGAATGACCTCCGGCCCAGAAAGGGCATTGACAACAGGACTACCGAGAGCCCCGTAATCATCAGGAACACGGCCAAGCCAAGCAGAACGCCCCGAGTGGAGATGGCTGTGAGCCTTGAGTCGAGGAATAGGTAGGAGGAAAAAGAGTAGACAAAAAAGAACCCGGTCTGCAGGATAGCCACGGGCCGCGTGAGCGTCCCCTGTGTCCGGTAGTCCGAGCGGACTCGAGCGAAGACATAGGAGGCAAGGAGCAACAGGCCGCCAGCGATGAGGATGGCAGCTACTAGATTGATTTGGATCCCCATGGAACCCCCATGACCCTGCAGACCAACGTATTGAGCTCATGCAGCGATTGGTTAGGGCGAAAATATTGCACCTTTTATTTTTTCAGTATCAACTTCTCGAATCAATTGGACAATATTCGTATACATTTTGTGATAGCCGAAGCCCCCGTTTACCATTTCATCGATCGCTTCTTCTTTTGACCAGTTATTAAAAACAATTCGATACATCGCGCATACGGCTCCAGTTCTGTCAGAGCCATGCCAACAATGAACAAGAACAGGTCCCTTGGCAAACCGAATAATCCGAAGCGCGTTGATTATTTCCTGTTGGTTAATCTCATCCGCTTCTATCTTAATTTGGTGGAGAGTCAGACCTAAATCCTTAGCACCAGACTCATCGGTATGGTTGTCTCGAAGGTTCAACACATCAGTAATGCCCAAACGTTTGGCGTCTTTAAAACCCTTCTGAGAAGGCTGGGCAGACCGGTAAACCTTTGAGTCCAGTTGAAAAACGTTCTTGAGATAGCGCGATTGAACTGGAACGGCCCATTTCTGCGGTCGCTCAGCTGCCTGCCCAATAACAGCCCACGACAAGGAGAAAACCAGGAATAGAAAAACAATCTTACGCATAAAATTTTCGCCCTAACGCCAAAGCTCATCTGAGGCTATGAAGCGGTAGCGCGAAATAGCCGTCAAGTGGAGCGCCTTGTTAGCCATTATTAATTTCATCCTTTTCTTTGAATCATGAATTCCTCATAGGAAGCAACTATCTCAAAGCCAATCCTCCTATAACATAATATTGCAGCTTTATTATCGGTCTTTACGTTTAAACCAACATCAATACCTTCATCAATTAAAGATTGAGAAAGCCTTGCTGTAATCCGCGTTCCATAACCTTTGCTTCGATGTGTAGGAAGTGTGGTTATATTTCCCAGTGCAGCTACTTTGTACTGTGGGGAATAGACGTGAATTCCAGCAACACTAACTAAGCGGTTCTCCTCCCTTATACCGAAGTATTGGTTAGTCTCCAACATCCTTGGATCAAACCAGTTTCCAGGATAGCTTTCTTTGTACAGGGTTTGAATGGAAGTCAGATCTTTCATGTTTAAGCGTTCAATATCAGAAAAATCTTTACCTGACGTCAAGGTTTTATTGATAAGGGCCATTTTGTAATGCTTACCATGTGACTCAAGATTATGGGTCGTGCGCATGACGTTCTCAAGTCCCGAACTGAGATGAGCGTAAAAATGATTAGGCAAAAGATGTCGAATTGAACTCAGTAGATTTACCATAACATCAATATCATCTTCATTAGATAAAGCAAGTAACGTTGGAAGTGAAAGACCAATGTACATTAGAGCTATTGCGTCAATATTTCCATTGGATTTGAATCCATACCAAGTGGTGTATGGCCAGAAAAATTCATCCAAGTCCCCAATACTGTAGATATGGAGGTAAACATTCTTCCTGAAGAAACGCTCAATCTCATTTTTATCATGCAAACATATATAATCCATCAATGTTTCTGCTTTCTTTTTCTTTACTTCTCGAGGGCCCAACATAATGCTAACCGGTGCGAACATAGGAAGCACGCTAAAAAAGTTCAATCCAAAACAACCCGCCGCCACTTAAACAGACCAAAAGCAGTGAGTGTTCGCGTCCGGTTGAGCAAAATGTTATGTGTTATCATCCATTTTTTAATCCCTATAAAACAGCTAGAAGCAGGTCTATCATTTTGAAAAATATCTCTCAGCAAATTTTATAAACACTGGCCAATTAGGACCTACAGTATGACCACCGGCATGTTGCCGAAATGCAATTTCCCCATCAATTATTGCTGTCTCTTGGGGTGGAAATTCTGTTATTCCTAAACCTTTTTTACCCAAAAGTTCATAAACTGGACTGGCGTGGACTCCCGCCAAAAACATGCCTTTTGCATCTATCCATTGACCTTCCACGTCAGGCGATCCTACACTAATAAACACTGGTCTTGGAGCGCATAGAGCGATAAGTTCATGGGCATCAACCGGCAAATCCAGCGCTGTCAATGGCCCTGCATATTTAATAAAGTTTGGAGCAAACCAGTGGTACTCTTCCGAAGAAGCCAGGTTTTCTACCTGTTCTCCGAAAACTCTACGTAGTATTTTGGCACCTCCGGCCCCAGATGAACCTATAAATCCGATAGAAATACGTGGTTCATAAGCTAAGGCCACAATTGCCGCTTTACCATATCGTGAAAGCCCTTCAATTGCCACACGTGTTTCGTCTATGTCAGGATCAGTTTCAAAATAATCTAACACCCGGCTTGCACCCCAGGCCCAGGCCCTCAAGGCTCCCCAGTCATCAAGCTTTCGAGGCTGCCCCTTCTCTACGATGTTCGTCCCTTCTATGGTGGCGATCCACTCTTGAGAAAAGAGAATGCCTAAGATCCTATCAATGATTAAAGAGTACACGGGTGCAAGAACAACAATTTACACAAACGGTTCCTACCTTAAAGGTCGCCAAATGCTTCTTAACCCGAATCTTGATGAGGTTCACTTCACGATCTCTGCGGCTACACCTGAAACATACGCGAAAATTCACGGTCGCCCCTTCTTCACCAATGCCGTTTCAACTGTGAAATGGCTGAATGACGTCGTAAATCCGACTTAGCAATGATTATTCACTTTGTTATTGTTGATGATAACTTTCATGAGATTGAAAAGTGGAAAGAAGCTTTTCAAAGATTATCCTCAAGTGATTTCGCCAATAGTGAAAAACAAGGATCTTCAGGTCGCAGAGAAATATTCCACTCACAGTATTGAGGAGCAACATGAGAAAGGCACTATGAAAGGCGACACGGGTGGAATGCCATGTGTCCTCTACAATAACCTAACGATTGATTGGCAAGGTCGCTATCTGCAGTGTTGTACCTTTTATAATCCTACCATTGGAACTATGGAACCGTCCATCGAGAAACCTGCGGACGAGATGTGGGAGGAACGACCAAGCAAACTGTTTGAACAATCCCATCTGTAACACTTGCAACATGAAAGTTTACGGTTGGGAGAGACATAATAGCTAATATGGAAATGAAGATGCAAATTGCCCAATCACTCAGACAACTTAACCAGGCCTTAATAGGCGTTAATGGCTGGCTGACGATAATGAGGCTTACGCGCTCTACGAAGCGGCTAAGGAAATGCACCCGTCCAATCGTTGAGATAGGAAGCTATGAAGGCAAGATACAATAGCGCTTGGACTTTAATATCTAGACGGTTTCCAAGTCCAAGTCTACGCTGTGATCCTCACAAGTATGATTCAAGCATGAGAGATGTGCCTCTTGGACGCAATGTCTGTCATTACTTCAATGAGAACATTAGGAATAAGGGATTCACTGCGATTGTTCAGCATTATTGTATGCAGTCGAAGGAAGCCATCAGAGAAATTGGGATCCTATTAAAATCATTAATGATGCAATCCACGATTATGAGAATGTCCATTCGAACTCAATGATTGGAAAAATCACCTGATAAACGGGGGCATAGTTGCCTTTCATGATTATGGGGCTTGGGGGCCAGGTGCATTTCCCGGTTGTGTTCAAGCAGTTGATGAGATTAAAGTTGGATTAGAAACCTAGCACATAGTTAACTCAACCATCTTTCTCACGGTGAATAAATGAATCTTGAGACAAACCGTCAACTTCGCCTTCTGTAACAGCCTCCCAATCAGGCCAATCCAGAAGCAAGCCGAGATCCTGAAACTACTAGAAATCATCAGAGAAAGCGAACCCCCGCAACGTCCTTGAGATTGGTACACAAAGCGGCGGCACCCTCTATCTACTCTGTCAGGTCTGTCATCCAGATGCCACTGTCATCAGCATAGACTTGCCTGGCGGAGAACCGTTGGGCGGCGGATATCCTGAATGGCGCGGCCAACTCTATGAGTCATTCTTTCCTCGAGAGAGCCAAAGATTGCATCTGATTCGTGCAGATTCTCATGAACCTGAAACCGTCAAGAAAGTGCAGGAAAACCTTCCTGAAAAACCAGAGTCTTAACCTACTCTTCATTGATGCTCAACCATACTTATGAGGGTGTCAAACTAGACTTCGAAATGTACTCGCCTCTTGTAAGGTTAGGCGGCATGATTGTTCTCCACGACATCATCTATCATCCTGAAGGATACAAAGACAGCATCACCCAGAAGTTGTCGTTGACAGGTTCTGGAACGAAAGTCAAGGTGAACCATCAGATCGTGGAAATAATTGAGGAACCGAAGAAGTGGGGCGGCATAGGCATAATTACGAAGAGGTGAATCATCAATGAAATGTAGTGAATGTGGAGAATATGCTGAAACACTCGTAAACGAGAGGGGAAGGTATGTCTGTCTGCTTTGTCAGGCGAAGAAGTCAAGATGGGTAAGTCAGCCTTCAA
>CAVZMS010000046.1:0-12367 GCA_963776085.1 uncultured delta proteobacterium | reverse complement strand
AAAACCCTCCTCAGGAAGCACACCGTCTTCATTAAGACTACGATAGGTTTCTATACCAACATGTGTTGTCCCTAAGAATCGGACCTCACCATATGTCAACACCAATGTTTGATCACAAATGCGCGCGATATGAGGCATATCATGTGAAACGAATATAACAGCCGCATTCTTGAGAACCTCGTTGATACGTCGATGGCACTTAAATCTGAATGCTGCATCACCAACTGCGAGTACCTCATCGAGCAAGAGGATATCAGGCTTTAGCGCTGTGGCAATAGAGAATCCCAGTCGGACGTTCATGCCAGAACTATAACTCTGGACTGGCATATCAATGAATTCAGCAAGCTCAGAAAATTCGACAATTTCATCAAATTTTAAATCGATCTCTTTTTTATTAAGTCCCAGGACCGATGCATTTACATAGATATTCTCTCGACCGGTAAGAATGGGGTTAAATCCGGCCCCCAAAGCTATTAATGCTCCAACCTGACCGTGCATCTCAATCCTTCCTTTATCGGGCCTAATCAGGCCGTTAAGCATGCGTAGTAAGGTGGTTTTACCAGCCCCATTACGTCCAATCAATCCAAGGCATTCACCACGCTTTAATTCGAAGCTGACATCCTTTACAGCCCAGAACTCATCTTTACGAAGTTGTCTGTCATTATTGTGCGAACGGCCAAGAATTTCGCTGCCAAGGTCTTTCATGCCGTACCACAAGGAACGTTTAAGATTATGGCAGAATTTCTTGGATACGTTTTCGACACGCACGAGGACATCGTCGGAGGGCTGAGGGGTGAGACCTGAAAGCTGAGCAGGGGATAGCGTATTGGTAGTCATGGATTACGTCTCTTTTTCACGTTTTTTGACATTGTCACAAATATCGAGATCAGTTGGTTGGATTCATCTAGCAACCAATCAATCCGTTCAGATATTATTTCACAGTCGTCGCGAAGGAGTTCAAGCCAGAGCATGGTTTCATCAGCTTCCTGGGCGCATAACTCGATTTTTGAAATAAATTCAGCATCGCTTCGTGCCCTGGATGCTTCCCGATAGTTGGCGGCTACCGATGTGCCGGACCGGAGGAGTTGCTTGCCGATCACCTGACATTCCATTTGGTTTTTCGGCAACTCACAATAGAAGCGAATGACTATGGAAGCGAATCGCTTGCTCCTTTGTCGCAACATTTCCTTCTTTTTTTCAGATTTCTCCATCCCCACACCTCAGGTCTCAAGTTTCAGTTATCAGTTCTCATCCTTTTCCTTTATGCGCTCATACGTTCAATAAGTATAGGCATAGCGGCACGATAAATGATCCAGACCGCAAGCAAAAGGACAATAATCGATGCATTGATCAGGAAAAAAGACCCAAGGTATTCCGGTGAAAATCCGGTCAGCCAGTCTCGTGTCGTCTAATATTAAAGGTGTCATGGGATTAAACTTGAATATAGCGGCAGCCCAGCCACTGGACGGCATAGGAAATACAACCGGAGTGAGATACATTAAAAATTGCATCATCAGAGGAATGCCTTTGCCGATGTCCGTATAGAGGACACCAACTGGCGTGAGCAGCAGCCCCACTGCCGTGCCGGTCAGGATCAGCGACAGTATGCCCAATGGGAAACAAGATCAATGTCCATCCGGGATAAATTTTAAAAAGCATCAAGACTGAAAGAAGCAGGATGATCCTGATCGCACCATTGAAGAGGGTCTGATAAATCCCGGAGACTACTAGGGCCTCTCTTGGAAAATTTATCTTGGCAAGCATCTGCTTGTTGGCCGTGGTTTGCTGCAGCGGGGCATTGACCGCATCCATGAATATGGCCCATATCATGGTGCCAGTAAAGACATACACAGGGTAGGGAAGGGCCGTATCACGAATGGTCACAATACCGGAACTGCTTAAGAATATCCAGATAAGTGTGTGTGCTAGGGGCATGATAAATGCCCAAAGCAGGCCCAAGGCAGTCTGCCGATATTGGGCGCTGATATCCCTAACAGCAAGACGCCAGGCAAGCTCACGTCCGGCAATCAGATCCCGGAACATATCGTGCAGTAAGCGGCTAGGATGTTGTATCTGTGATTCAGGAGTATAAACAGTGACGTTTGATAGAGTTGCAGAATTTCCTATTGTTGATTATGATCTTGGGTCATGAGTATTGGCGGATTTAAATACAGCTCCGCCCCTTGAGTTACAATCTATTGAATTAAAAAGATGGCCCAATAAATCTTAGGCCGTTTTAAAGCTAATGGTTTGCGGCTTTATTAATGAATTAGTAAACTGGATTCCGGATTAAGTCCGGAATGACACAAATTAGTTCTTTCCGACTTTATAGATCATCAAATATGAACCTTATCTAATGCCCCTGTGATTATCCCGAGCTTTATTCCTTCTTTGCTTCCCAGATAAGAAGTCTGGGTCGCTTTTCAAGCCTGGTTCTCAAACCCTCGTATTCATCTCTTGTAAGTACGAGAGAACGGATCTTGCGTTTTATATATCGTTCAGTTTTTCTGCTCAAGTCATTGAGGTGATATTCGTTGATATTACCAACCAGGAGCAGGTCTACAATGCCGGTATCTTTCCCTTCCGCGTAATCATCAATTAGAAATGCAAGCTCAAGATCACCGAGCCTGTTTACGATCCCGTCTATAACCTGATCAAGCCCCATTACCTTGTTGACCATGGATCTGAGCTCTGGGAAGAGGGGGTGTTTACGGTTTGCCATGTAATAGACCTGTCTCCCGTCTTTTTTAGAGGTCAGAAACCTGGTCTTTGTAAGCTGATTGAGTTCTTCCCTTACGGAGTTCGTGGAGACTTTGAACTCCTTGGCAAGTTCGCGCAGGTATGATCTTGACTTCAGGGTTAAAAAATAGCCTGACAAGAAGTTTGATCCTTGTTTTAGAGGCTATAAGCCCCTCAAATAGATCGTTCATTTTAGACCTCTGTTATGAGTAGAAATATTACTCATAATATATTATGCCCTTATCCTTTGTCAAGACTTTTGAGAACAAAATGAAAATCGCTTGATTATTATGAGGCAAATTTATGATCACTGCTATTTCAATTGTTCCTATTGACTGAAGATTTTGATAAAGATATATATATTAATAAAAGGAATAAAGTTAGGAGACAGAAATAAAGGATAAGTACTTAAAATCTTGCAATGCATCAGGATGTAACTATGAGAAAAGACAAAGAAAAAACGATACGTACAAAAAGCATTGATCTTCGCGCTTATAAGAAAGAAAAGGGCCGGCTTTTCAAGCACATTGGAGATGTCTCCGAAGACTTTTATAGGCAAAATTTCTACCAAACAACACGCATATTTAGAGGTCATGGGAGAGAAGAAAGAGCGGGTTATTTTGGGAGAGGAAGAAATAGTAATTGGCCGTATCCCTGATTGTGATATCCAGCTTTTAGTTGAAAATGTGTCTAGGATGCACGCTCGAATCATATACCGTAATGAAGAATATCAGATTGAAGATTTAGGCAGTACCAACGGTGTATATGTTAATGGGATTAAAGTCGAGAAATGTATTTTAAGGGAACAGGATGTAATCGAGATTGGAGGGGTGAAGATCCTATTCGTTGAGGAGAAGATAAGGCAAGATCATGACGGCAAGTAACAATTCAAAAATGCTTGTTACTTTTTGGGGAACTCGCGGGTCTGTTTCCACACCCGGAAGAATTACTGAAAAATATGGTGGAAACACACCTTGTGTCTCAGTGCGTTGTCAGGATATACAGATTATTTTCGATGCGGGAACAGGGATACGCAATCTGGGCATGGAGATTTTAGAAGAGATTAAACAAGAAGACGATCCTCCTTCATTACATCTATTTCTCAGTCATACGCATTGGGATCATATACAGGGGCTGCCTTTCTTTATGCCGTCTTATCATAAAGCTACCAAGCTAACTATCTATGGAAGTCCTCGTAAGGGACGTTTTTTAGCCTCCATTCTTAAGGAACAGATGGATTATGAATATTTCCCTGTTTCCATGTCCGCATTTCCGGCCGATATCAGTATCCGGGAAATAGGTGAAGAGATTATTCGGCTGGATCCATTAACTATTGAGTGGCAGGAACAGGTCTATCATCCGGGTGGTTCAGTCCGCTATAAAGTAGATTTAAACGGGAAAAAAGTTGTCTATGCCACTGATGTGGAACTTGATAGTATTTTTAATGATTACAAAAACAACGAGAAGAATAAGGCCTTGGTCCAAGAGTATATGGGTTTTATCTCCCATGCCGACCTCCTGATCGCCGATGGCCAGTATACGAAAGAGCAATATACCGATAAAGTCGGTTGGGGGCATACTTCTATTCCTGTCCTTCTTGACATGGCTTTCCGATCTCAAGTAAAACAGGTGGCAATTTTCCACCACGATCCGCAACATTCAGATAAGTTTTTGGATGAATTATGGATGAAAACTAGGTCTATGTATCGTTCAAGGGGCGGGAAAATGGACCTGTTTTGGGCGAGAGAAGGCATGACACTCGCAATCTAAAGAACTTATACATCTATATTAAGAGTCTATTTTTTATTACTTTCCAACGATATTTCCTCGAGTTGAATCAGGGCCTATGAACAGGATAAAACCATAATCTGACTGAATCTCAGATGTAAGTATGTTATTTTTTATGAATGAGTGGCTTCATCATCACAAAGTAAATTCTTTCACCCTGAAAAGATTCGTATAATACATATAGAATAATAGGAAGGAGGTGCGAGGCATGCGAATAAATATAAAGAAGATTATTTGCGCAACTGATTTTTCAGATTTATCCAATCATGCCATTGCCTATGGTGTATCTATGGCCAGGGAATTTAAGGCAAAGCTTTATCTGTGCCATGTGATCGATCTTTCTTCTGCTACCATATATGGTGAAGCTACATTCGGTTTTGAACCTCAAATAATACGCATGGAAGACTATGCACATGAAAGATTGAACCGAATAATGGCTGAACATCAGATTGAATGGGAACCTTTAGTCACGACGGGAAGCGCTGCTGATGAAGTAACACGATTGGCTGAAGAGAAAAGAATGGATATGGCGATTACAGCGACGCGCGGCAGATCAGGCTTGAAACGACTCGTTTTGGGATCAGTCACGGAACACCTGATGAGGACTCTTCCGTGTCCATTACTTACGATACATGGACCTAAAGAGGAGACTGCTATTAACGTGGATCAGAAGATCGGATTCAAGCGTATACTTGTAGGGGCTGATTTTTCACCGGATTCGAATCTCGCATTTCAATATGGGCTGAGCATGGCCCAGGAATTTCAATCCGAGTTGCATCTGGTACATGTACTCGAACCGCCGATTTACAAAGATATACCTAAATCTGTTGAAGGTGCGAGGGAGACAATTCGAAAAAGTCTGTATAAACAATTGAATGATAAGTTAGAAGAGATGGTCCCTGTGGAGGCATTTAACTGGTGCAAGCCCAAAACCACCCTTTTAGCAGGGTATCCACACGAAGAGCTTTCAAAATATGCCGATTTACAAAACATTGACCTGCTCGTTTTAGGGGTCAGAGGGCATGGCTTGATGGAATCATTATTTATAGGATCTACAACAGAACGGATTATACGTAAAGCGCCGTGTGCCGTCCTTTCAGTGCGGCCCGTGATCGGGGAGACTTCATCAGGAAATCAGTAATACACCTGCTCCACGGATCTTACCCTGTTTAAGCATTGCCAGGACGTGATTCGCCTGCTCAAGTTTAAACTCTTGAACTTCAGGCGCTATCCCTATTTCAGCCGCCAAAGAAAGAAATTCGCGGGCATCCTGTCTGGTCACATTTGCCACACTTTTTAATTCTTTTTCATGCCATAGATGCTCCGTGTACTCCAATTCAGGAATAAAATCAGATTTTCGGATGGCATTTACGATTACTCGTCCTCCCTTCTCCAGGTTCCTCAATGCCTGGCGCACCGGTTCTCCTATTGGTGTAAAATCAATAGCGCAATCGAGCCGTTCCGGCGGAATATCTTTAGTAGCTCCGACCCAGTCAGCTCCCAGCCTTATGGCAAGATCTTGATGATGACCGGATGCTTTACGTGAAAAGACAAAGACTTTACATCCCCAATATTTTGCCACTTGGATGGCAATGTGGGCAGAGGCACCAAAACCATAAATCCCAAGTGTTTGACCTTGTTCTAATCCTGAAAGTCTTAAGGCTCGATACCCTATCACTCCCGCACACAAGAGGGGAGCTGCCTGGGAGTCTGTGAAGTTCTCAGGAATGGGATAGGCGAAATTCTCGTTAACCGCTATATATTGCCCATAACCGCCATTGGCATCGAGCCCGGTTGCCCGGAATTCATCACATAGATTTTCAAAGCCCCCAAGACAGAATTTACATACACCACAGCTGGAATAGATCCAGGCAATCCCCACTCTATCTCGTTTTCTGAAACGTGTAACATTCGACCCAAGGGCTTCAACCCTTCCAACAATCTCATGACCGGGTACCAAGGGTAAAACAGAAGGGCTGAGCCTTCCTTCGATCTCGTCCAGTTCGGTATGACACACGCCACATGCTGATATTCGCACCAGGACTTGTCCGGGTTCGGGTATAGGCTTGGGTAATTCTACTATTTCCAGGGGTTCCTTTTTAAACGGGAGATCGAACTGCCTTTGGCTTAACCCTTTGACCTCAATCTCACAGATCTCTTTGAGAACCATGGCTTTCATGGCTGCCTTCCCCTCTTCTCAATGAATTTAATCCGTTCCACTTCTTGTGAGCGTATAAAAGTGAATAGTGAGAGCCGTAGGATAGTTTTATTTGTCCCTGGGGCCTGGTGTTTTTCGATTAATAGCCGCGGCTATTTTTTCAGCAATATGTCTGATGGCTTCCATGTCTCCCTCTTTCATCTCCCAGGTGGTCATGGGAAGCACTGGGCCGCCGCTTGTACGTGGGATGAGATGGAGGTGATAATGCATTACAACCTGATTCGCTCCACGGCCGTTTAACTGGAGCGCCGCTACACCGATCGGATTTAATACATCCTTTATACCCTGGATAACCTTTTTTGATGCCAGGTGAATCGCGGTCAGGTATTCACCCGTAATATCCCAGAGGTTTTCGGCATGCCTTTTGGGAATAATAAGGGTATGGCCTTCAGCAATCGGGTTTATATCCTCAAAGGCCAGACATTTATCATCCTCGTACACCTTGAAGCACGGTATCTCACCATTTATAATTTTACAAAAGATACAATCTTCCATATTAGACTCCTTTATTGTCCCATTCAGGGATTGGGGGAGAATCTCTCGCCTTCATGCGAAGAATCAAGTTCTATCCTTGAACCCTCAAGCCATTGGCTCTACTCGATGGTAGTTGACTTTTCCTGTTTATTCTTGAATTGATCATTAATCACCAGAGAGCGAACAAGATTAGTCAAGTATGATAGCCCGGGATCTGCCAGTTCGTCAAGCAGGAGGAAGAGGGATTTCAAGGCCGGGGCAATGTAGTCTGCAAAATAGGTTTTACCTTGGACCTTGGTCAGGAAGGAAAAGGCGCCTAGGATCTGGAGGTTCCGCTGGATGGCAAGGTAAGGAAAATATCTTTCAAATGGTTTTATCCATGCTGATTGATACTCTTTCATTAGTAACAGGTATTGCCGGTAAAGATGTTTTTTTTCATCGACGGATAGATCTACATAGGGGTCAATAAGTAGTGACGCAAGATCATATGATAGTGGCCCGAGGCGTGCACCCTGCCAGTCAAGAATTCCAAGTTGATTATGATTGACCATTATATTTCTTGATTGAAAATCGCGGTGCAGCAGATGCTGATTATCTGCCCTGGAGGCGATAGAGGATAAATAATCAAACGGGCCTTCCAGTTCCCGCCAATCACTTCTCATGCCAAGATAGTTAGATAAAAAGGAATCCCTGAAATAATCGGCTTCATTACGGCGCATAACGAATTCATCATATATCTTTGTCTGACAACACCATCCCGTATTAAAATCCCGTGCCCCTTCAATCTGGAGTCGAAATAGGATATCCAGCGTTTTTTCATAGAGGACCATTCGGTTCTTATTGTTTAATGCCTTATCCTGAAGGCTTCTATCCCCCATATCTTGAACTATAAACCAACCGTTAGTAAGATCGAACCTGTATATCTCGGGAACCGGAAGCCCTTTTTTGAACAGATGTTTATTAATCATCAGGTAAGCCAAATTTTCCTTATTCAGGTACTCATTAGCCGGAAAATTTTTCATAACCACGAAAGTATTGCCGGGATATGGAGTTATGATCCTTATGAACAGCCTTTTTGAACCATCACCTGCGATTGGGTGGATTTTAAATTCTTTGAAGGGAAGGCCTCTATTTTTTAAAAAGGCCTTAATAAAATCATTTAATGATTTGCTAAAATTCAACATAACACCGTTTTAATAAGATAGTCTCTTCTATCAGTTAGTTGATAGAAAATGGTCCTGGACTCCTCTAATCCTAATCACCGATCAACCAATTTGGAGATGATCATTAATAAATTTTGTTATTAAGGTCAGTATCAACTACCTTGCATGAAGTAACAATGCTGTCTGTGATCCTTGTACTGTCTTTCACACTTACGTTATCCCAAAGAATCGACCTTTGTATCTTTACTTCATCCCCAAGCCATGCCTTTTCGCCGACGACAGCCCATTCTTCAAGTATCACTGAAGGGGCCAGATAGGAACTGTCTCCAATGGAAAAAGGACTATCTCTGCCCAGGACCTCTTTATTGGCATTAATATAACCCTCCAGGGTGCCAATATCATGCCAGTAATGTGTTTCAGAGATATATGCGCCTATTGATTCTCCTGAGTGAATCAGTTTCCGGTAGCAATCCATAATATCCGAATATCCATGCTCCGGGATATATTGTAATATCTCGGGTTCCATAATATGTATCCCAGTAAAAGCCAATCTATCCCGATTGTTTTTTTGTGCTATCTCAATAATTTGATGCTTATTATTTACACGGATCTGGTTGAAAGGCTCATAGTAATGAAGTATTAGGGTGGCGATGTTTCCGGATTTTTTATGATATTCAGATGCATGGACCAAGTCTAAATTGGTAAGTATGTCGCTGTTTATAACTATGAATGGCCCGCTATCCAAGAAATCCTGATAGTTTCTGATCCCTCCTCCTGTCCCAAGGATCTCATTCTCCACTCTTACCTCTATATCTATACCGAAAGGTTTGCCGCAATCCAGGTAATTCAGTATTTGCTGATAATGATGGTGAGTATTAACAGCTATATTATGAACACCGAACATCTTGAGATAATTGATGTTTCTGGCGATAATAGGCACGTTTGCCACCGGCATAAGGGCCTTTGGTTTTTTTTCTGTCAGAGACCCTAATCTTGTGCCAAGGCCCGCAGCAAGAATCATGGCCTTCATATCTTTTTCCCTCTTTCAAAACATATTTGTTGCATTTACCGTTCACTGATTATACATCTTTATTCATGAAGTCAACTAGTATAAGATCCCAAAAAATATTGAATTCAAGACATAGACACTCAAGAGAATATCATTGAATACCTTATTAGACCTTTCGGAACTAAATCAGAAATTAGGGCAGTTGTTTATAGCGGGAATGCCTAGTAAACGTCTGGATGAGGGTACGGAAATCCTTATACGTGATTATAATCTAGGGGGAATAATTCTTTTTTCACGTAATATAGAGGACCCTGTGCAATTGGCAAGACTTTGCCGTGATATCCAGAAGACCGCCGTAAAATACCATTGCGATCCTCTTTTCCTTGCTGTGGACCAGGAAGGGGGCAGGGTAGCCAGGTTAAGGAAACCCTTTACCGTATTTCCCGGAAATGAGGCGATAGGGATGGATGAAAGACCCGTCAGCAAGGCAATAGAATTCGGGACTGTCACAGCTATGGAGATGAAAATGGTCGGGCTGAATGTGAATCTCGCACCGGTAGTGGATGTATGTAGGGGCAAGCCGGGAAAGCATCTAAGGGGAAGAATATTCAGTGATGATCATGAAACCGTGGCCCTTTTGGGGGGAACCGTGGTGAAAGCGCTCCAGAAAAACGGCGTAATGGCTGTAGCCAAGCATTTTCCCGGCCTGGGCCTGGCCTCGATTGATCCCCATCTCAATCTCCCGAGGATAGATCTGGATATCAGGGAGATTGATGAAGTTAATATCCCGCCCTTTAAGACCGCTATAAATGTGGGAGTCTCTGCCGTCATGACTTCCCATGCCATTTATCCCGCCCTGGATCCGAAACTGCCTGCCACATTATCTCCGGCTATCTTAAACGGAATCTTGAGGGAGAGGTTGGGTTTCGATGGATTGATCATGACCGATGATCTGGAGATGGGCGCTATAGCCAAAAGATGGGGTGTCTCAAAAGGGGCCCTCGCTTCCTTTAAGGCAGGGGCGGATATACTGCTTATCTGTGAGGATCAGAAGAATGTCCTTGATAGTTTCGCTCTAATAAGGGAAAAAATATTGCGTGAAGAGATACCAAATGAAAGATTATCTCAATCCCTCGCAAGAATTATGAAGGCAAAATCGAAGTTCATTAAACCGAAAGAAAAGATCCTGCTTAAACACGTGGAGAAATATTTTAGGTTAAGGGTTTTATAATATTTATAGAATCAGCACTTCCCAAAGATTTTGATAGGTCCGGAAGGACATGGTTTAATGAATTAAAGCTACATTGGATCAGGAGCCTGACGATCATCTCGCCTCCTCCTCCGTGCCCTCCGGTCCCCTTCCTTAGGGATAATCTCTCTGCCTTTAAGCATTAGAATAACGATGAGTCCCAGGATCATGATAGCCTGTGTAAGGCCCAGAAGCGCCTCTATTACCTTTTGATTCATGATGATTAGTGCGCTGACGCCAAGACAGGCTGACATGACGGAGATGATAGACACCACTTCCTTCTCTGTGAAACCCATAAAAAGAAGTCGGTGATGCAGGTGATCCCTATTAACGCAGGCAAGTAATTCAAAAAAATTACCTGCCTGACGGTTTTTAATTCGTGAAAGATTTACATATATCATATCGAAGATTAATACGCCGAATATTAAGATCGGCGCTGTTAGTGAAACAAAATGGCTGGTGTTGGACCATCTCCCCAGGACAGCAAGACCTGCCAGGGTAAATCCTAAAAAAGTGCTTCCGGCGTCTCCTAAAAAAAGCAGGGCTGATTTTCCAATCCTGAAGTTATAGGGCATAAATCCCATGCATGAGCCGGCCATGGCAACAGAAAACCATCCAAGGGCCGGTTGATCGGTCTTAAAAGATATTACTCCCAAAAAGGTAGCGATTATAATGGATATCACCGCGGCCAGGCCGTCTATCCCATCAAAAAAATTCATAGCATTAGTAAGACCCACTATCCATAATATTGTCAGAGGAATATTAATGAACGGAGCAAAGGGTGTATTGTAAAAGAAGGTAAGTTGGATATTGCCAAATAGGATTACCACAAGGGCAATCAATACCTGAAGGATGAATTTTAGGAGTGCAGGTAAAGGTCGAATATCATCCCACAGCCCAATGATTAAGATAAGGCTTGCGCCAAGCAAAAGGATTTTCATCCCGGGAAGAAATACATTATTGAACAGAAGTGACGAAAGGAAAGCCAGATAAACACCCAGACCACCTAAAAGGGGGGTGGGATTTAGATGTATCTTACGCCAGTCTGGTCTATCAAGGATATTTAACCTGAGCGCCGCAAGGAGGCAAAAAGGCATTATAAAATAACCGGCGATAAAGGAGAAGATCAGTATGTAAAGCCATCTGACGCCCGAATTAAAATAGAAATATTGAATCGGCGGGAGTGCCAGGAAGAGCAGGAAGATACCAATGATAGTATGCCGTATGATCTTAGTCGCCAAGTTTTATCCCTTTCCTTGCAAGGCATTCAATATATATATTATTGATCGATCTTACCATTACGTCCGCGCTGAATCTATCAGTAACCCTTTTTCGGCCCTCTTTCCCCATCTTAATAGCAAGCCTTTTATCATTCAACAGCTTTTTTAAGGCGTCCGTAAGCCCTTCTTTGTCCCCAGGAGTTGTCAAAAAGCCATTAATATTGTCTTTTACAAGGTCTGGGATGCCACCCACACGGCTTGCGACGACAGGCTTTTCCATTGCCATGGCCTCCAGAAGAACCCTGCCCATGCCTTCAAAAAATGAAGGCAAAACAGCTATATCGAAGCTCGCTATGATCCCTGAGACATCCATCTGAAATCCGGTAAATAAAACGGATTCCGTCAGCCCGAGTTTGTCCGCAAGGTCATGGAGCCTGCCCTCCAGAGGGCCTTCACCCACTATAACCAGTCTAGCCCCCTTTATCTCTTTTTTAATCTCTTTAAATG
>CAVZMS010000045.1:0-7453 GCA_963776085.1 uncultured delta proteobacterium | reverse complement strand
CCTGAATCAAGACCTCATGGCCTTTACCTTCCCATAGCTTGGATACAATCCCAATAACAGCATCATCATGTCCGATATTCCATTTCTTTCGTATCCTAATTTTTTCATCTTCGGTTACAGGGCGAAATTGATCTAAATCTATCCCACTGTATATTTTGACGATCTTGTCTCGCCTTACTATCTTCTCCCTCAGCGCCCAGTCAACAAGGGGCTGGGATATAAAGATCATCTTGTCACACATATGTGATGCAAGCCTTTCAAGGTTTCTAAAGAGCAATTGTCTCCACAGTGGCTCTTGGTCGTGGAAGGCAAATCCGTGGACGGTATGAATAACAACGGGAACCCCAGCAATTCGGGCGGCAAGACGTCCGACAAATCCAGCCTTGGAATTATGGGTATGCACGATATGGTACTTATTTTTTCTAAGAAAAGAGGTTAGGTCCGCGACAGCAAGGAGATCTTTTAGAGGATGGATCGGCTGGACCAGATTCTTGAATATCCTAACCTTCATGTCGTTTTTCTGAACCAGATCTATAAGACGGCCGCCCGGCGCACAGGCAAGTTCAACCTTAAAGACATTCCTATCCATTCCCTTCATGGAAAGAAAGGTGTTTATGCCCGAGCCACTAATGATAGGCAATGTATGGATATGCAGGATATTGATCATGGTTTATTTAAGTATATTGTTTATAAAAGTCGCATCCAATAATATTTTGTTTAAGTTAACATTTTTGTTGGCAAAATGACTATTAATTTACAAAAATGTAAAATAAGATACTTTTAACTTTTATTTTTCATATCATCTAATTAATTGAATACGCAACTAATTTTCTATATAATTATCCTGGCACGATGATTGCTTTTGAGTGAAACAGATTGTATATTATTTATTTATGAATGAATGAAAATTAATAATCAATATTTCGGTGGAGGAATAACTATGGATTGCCAGAGCATTGATGATGTAAGAAAAGAGGTGAAAGAGAAGGATATCAGCTTTATACAGTTCTGGTTTACAGATGTATTGGGTGTGCTGAAGAGTTTTGCAATCACTCCCTCTGAGCTTGAAGAGGGTTTGACTGAGGGAATGGGATTTGACGGATCATCCATCGAAGGTTTTGCGAGGATACAGGAGAGCGATATGATTGCCAAACCGGATCCCACCACGTTTCAACTGGTACCCTGGAGGGGCGGAGAAAGACCGGTTGCGAGGATGTTTTGCGATATCCTTAACCCGGATGGCACACCATATGAAGGTGATCCACGATATGTTTTTAAACGTCTATTGGCAAAGGTTGCCGAGAAGGGATACACATTTTATTTAGGGCCGGAGCTTGAATATTTCTATTTTAAAAACGACCAGTGCACGGATATCATTGACAGGGGAGGATATTTCGACTCGCGACCCCTTGATATGGGCAGCAACCTCAGGAGAGACACGATCTTTGCCCTGCAGGATATAGGTATTGAGGTGGAATACAGCCACCATGAAGTCGCTCCAAGCCAACATGAGATAGATCTTCGTTTTGATGAGGGTCTAAAGATGGCAGATAAGACCATGACATATCGTATTGTCGTGAAGGAGATTGCCAGACAGAACGGTGTATACGCCACATTCATGCCAAAACCTATCTTTGGAGAGAACGGGAGTGGAATGCATGTTCATCAGTCACTTTTTAAGGGTGATCGAAACGCCTTTTATAATCCAAAAGACAGGTATCATCTCTCTGATTTAGCGAAGCAATACATAGCCGGTTTAATGCGTCATGCCCCTGAGATAACGGCCGTGACCAATCAGTGGGTCAATTCATACAAGCGCCTTGTTCCGGGTTACGAGGCCCCGGTATATGTCTCATGGGCTCGCAGGAACAGGTCGGCCATGATTCGGGTCCCTATGTATAAACCCGGGAAGGAGAAGGCAACGAGGATAGAATTTCGATCCCCTGATCCGTCATGTAACCCCTATCTGGCGTTTGCTATGATGCTGGGCGCCGGTCTTGAGGGGATAGATAAGAAATATGAATTACCTGATCCAATTGAAGAAGATATCTTTGAGATGAATCCGGCGGAAAGAAGGGGGCATGGCATCACGGATCTGCCGGGGAATCTCTATGCAGCCATATTGGAGGCTGAGAAGAGTCAGCTTGTTAAAAAAATATTGGGCGATCACGTATTTAACAAGTTCATAGAAAATAAGAAGATCGAATGGGATCTGTACAGGACCCATGTAAGCAAATATGAACTTGACAGGTATCTGCCGAAACTGTGATGAATATCTCTATCCATGACTATATCGGCCATTCAGGTGTAGGGTTTGTAATCATTAGTAAATTTTAAAATAGATAGGCAAAATACCCGTTTCATGGAATGCTTTAATTATATCCATGATCCCCAAGAACCAAATAAACCATATTGCCCTAATGATATTTTTTCTGAATATTTTTGGATTTACAGTATATTCCTCTGGTTCCTTGAAAAGAGACAATTTAGGGATAAAAGATGGCGTTTTATCACAGTATCTCTTAAATTCTTCTCCATGAAGATTGAGCAATCTCTTCTCCTCACTCTTAATAACGCTTGGGTAATATATTAAAAAGATAATAAAAATAATAAGAGGGATCATGAGAGTTTCAGTTGCAAGCCCCACCCCTGTACCTCCGATCAAACTGAAAAAATATAATGGATTTCTCGAAATAGAATAGGGCCCATAAGTCACTAACGTGTCATTTTTATAGCCTGAGATGTATAGAGAACACCACAATCTTCCCAATGCGCCGATTCCCACAAAGATACAGCTGATTAAAAAGATAAGATCGCTTGCTAATGGTACATCCTTCCACCTGCTGGAGGAAAAAAGGATAATTACAAGTAAAATGAGTCCGAAAATTTTAGATATTTGGATGCGCGATGTTTCTATCAGCGAATATGACGACATTTAGCGGTCTCCTTTCTTATAATACCAACAGGCTCCAATATGGTATTGCCGTATGTTACGACGTTTTGTAAGTCAGCGATGTGCCAAATTACTGCATCTATACAAAAGAAGTTCCAGCGTCCCGCATCTGTCGGCGTGCCTTCTCACCTTCCAGGACCGTCACCGGCCTTGTGGCATCTGAGATCAGTGTAACCTCGAAGCCACCTTTATGCGCGTCGAGCACGGTCGCGAGCACACACACGTCTTCGGCAAGACCACTGACCCAAAGGCGTTGGATGCCGTCCTTGTGAAGCTGCCACGCAAGCCCTGTCTGGTCGAAGGCGGAGTTCTGATCCTGGTCGAATCGCACACCCTTCGTCACCTTTATTGCGGAGTCCGGCAAAGCCAAGTCTGGATGGAAGCGGGCTCCATCACTGTCTTGGATACAGTGGGGCGGCCAAGGCCCACCACGTTCCTTGAAGCTGATATGTCCGACAGGGTGCCAGTCGCGGGAGGCATAGATCAGCACGTCCATGGCAACGGCGGCGGCAATCCAATGATTGAGGATGGGTATCACTTTGTCACCATCTTTGATGGCCAGAGCGCCGCCCGGGCAGAAATCGTTTTGGACATCGACGATGATCAGCGCGTCGCCGCTCCGCAAAACAGTTTCGATCTTGAGCATCAAATACCTCCATTATCAATAAGGTCAGGCTCATGAGTGTATCAAGCCAGCTCAGATAGTAACCTTCTCTCTCACATCTTTTTGTAGCTGAGATAACGCTTGGCTTACCTCCACCGGGTATGGTTGCTTAGCAGGAGTTATAGCGCGCACATGATCTGGAAGGCGGGTGACCTGAGTCTTTGCATAGTCACGCAGGGATTCAAGGTTGACCCTGTCTCCTGATAGGCGCCTGCCGTTTCGCATTACGGCTGAGAGCAACCGCCGGCCCTGGAGATCTTCATCAGCACATGCGATTATGTCACGTGTATCGCGATCTCTCTCTGCAATGCGGAAAATCTGTTTGCGACCTGGAAATATCGGTTTATCGATAGAGAGCTTCAACCGTCCTTTGCCGGCGTACTCGCAAAGTTTGTAGGCGATGTCAAGGTCAGGGGCATCGCTTGATACACCCATACGGGTACCAACGCCGAAGCCATCAATCGGGGCACCTGAAGATAAAAGCTCGGCAATCGTATCTTCGTCAAGACCGCCGCTGGCGAAGATCTCAACCTTGTCAAGATCCGCATCGTCGAGCAGCCGACGCGCCTCTTTAGAGAGGGTCAGAAGGTCTCCGGAATCAAGACGTACGGCCTTGACCCGGAATTCTTTACCCAGTGATTTTGCCAGGTCAATAACCTTATGCACGCCCGCCAGTGTATCGTAGGTGTCCACCAGCAGGATGGTATCGGGATAAAGCTGCACGAACGAGCGGAAGGCCGACGCCTCGTCCTCATGGGCCTGAATATAGCTGTGGGCCATTGTACCGGCGACCGGCACATTGTATAGCCTGCCTGCAAGAACATTAGAGGTGGCGGCAACGCCTGCGATGTAGAATGCACGAGCGGCCTTGAGGGCGGTATCGATCCCGTGCATCCGGCGGGAACCAAAGTCGATTACGGGTCGGCCTTCTGCAGCGGTAACCACACGCTGGGCCTTTGAGGCCAGCAAGGTCTGCATGTGGATCTGATTCATGATGAAGGTCTCTATCAACTGCGCCTGCGGCAGCGGCGCCACGACCTCCAGGATAGGCTCGTTGGGGAATAGCGGTGTACCCTCGGGGACAGCGTAGACGTCTCCTCGAAAGGTAAAATCATGCAGCCATGCGAGAAAGCGGTCTGGAGAACTAACCGAGTGATGCGAGAAAGGCAATATCTTTGTCACTGAAACGAAGGTCTTCTAGATAATCGAGCACAGTATCGAGGCCGCAGACCAGCAGAAAATTACGGCGGGCAGGCAAACGACGGACAAAGAGGCTGAAGACCGCATCATCCGTCATGCCCTCCTCGAAGTAGGCATGCAGCATCTTAAGTTCGTAGAGATCGGTGAAGAGCGCAAGCTTATCCTGACCCATATCGCAGCCTAGGCGTTGTGTCCGAATGTCTCCACTTTCCAAGTCCATAAGATACTCTCTAACTGCTGTGCCTTACAGGCGAAAGATGCGGTAATAAAAATAAGTATATTCAGGTCCTATATCTTCCTTTTGGCGTAAGTTACGGATTAATCCGCGCCTGTTTTATATACCTTATCACCTTTTCTTACCTTTTCAGATATCTTTACGCCAATGCTATCACCTTTCTTTGCCTCTGTTACCGATTTATGCTCTATCTGCATTGAGGTTACTGTGGACACAAAATCTGTCGTATGCCCTAAAAAATGGAGAGTATCTCCCACGGACACTGTTCCGTTCGTTATCTCAATAGCAGCGACTGATATCTTTTTAAAGTAATTGGAAACAAAACCAATTTTTTCCTCTTCCATATCTAGACCCTCGTCATTTAATGTTTATAAATTGATCTTAAATTATCTCCCTCTTATTTCACCATTAAGATACCATTTTTCTTTCTAACTGATCGAAATCAGGAATGCGGTTTAGCGCATCCGCTGCATTGACTTGTTGGGCTAAAGATTTTCCCATTCTTCCTTGGAGACCCCAGATTGTCGTAGAATCCTTGTCAACAACTCCCGCCCAATATCTTTCTGATGGTCCTTGTGCAGGTGCAGGTTCAAAGATTATGAAAGTCTGTCTCGAATCCATGCGGGATTCCGGCGACAATCCAAAATGGCATAGATCCTAATGATATCTTTTTGTACACGATAATAAATGGCAAAAGGAAATCTTTTGGCTAACAAGCGGTGATACTCGAAATGGAGGGCGTGAATACCGGCATAGAGATAAAGCGACTCTATATCTGAAAAGACTGTGTCGAGAAAGTAATCTCCGAGTCCTTTTGACTGACGCTCATAAAACTTAAAACCATCGAGCAAATCTTTCTCGGCGGAATCAAGGAGTTCTATTCTCATTTAATCTGATTCCTGATTTTTCCCTTGGCTAAATCAAAGGATGTAAATTTTGCCCTCCCTTCAATTACTTCTTTTTCTCTCGCCTCTAAAACACCCTTGTGCCATGTTGGCGAAGGAATGGATTCGGGATCATGACAAAGATCATCCCATAGTTTTTCCATCACTGCTATCTTATCTAAACTTGTCATTTTATCTAAAGGTAATGAAATATTCATATCATTCTCCTTTTCACGGTATATAGGTTGTTAACAAGTAATATATCTTTCAATATTTTGCAATGAAGAATTTCCAGAGCTTTCGAACGCCCGGGCTGACAGGTGTGCGAGTGCATTTTCCGCGCGTCCTTGTCCAGTCAAATGTGTACGCCCGGCATGGGCGTGAATTTATGGGGTGCCCTTCGACCCAGCTCAGGGCGAGAGGAAGTCCCCTGTACGTGAATCCGGTTAATGTGTTGAACATATTAACAAAAGTATCCCGTAGATGTCAAGCCTAGGCATTGTCCGAGGCATTGTCCGAAGGATGTCCGCCTAAAAGCGGGATAAACCTCCGCTCAAACCTATGTGAGCTTGTTCTGAGCTTGCCGAAGGAGACCCGCATGACAGGCTTGTCCCGCTATAACGTTTGTGACGGCGGATGGTGTGGGGAGGGGGAGTTAAATACTCCCCTTTACCCGATTGGCAGCCTTTTTGTTGTGTATATCAATAATGATAACGGGCTTGTACGAAATCAATCCGATCATGCCCAACAACATATACAAGCCGATGTTCTTGAGTAATTCTTCGAGACCAAACGCCTGGCCCAAGAAATTTAAGAGGTTCGGGTTTGCCGATGCCTTGAAACGGGTCTCGCATTATCGCTTCGATCAACTGGAAAATACGAAGTGCGGTCTTACGATCCGTCTCTACCCAGTACCGTAGATCCTCCCTAAATTCTGGCTGGAACACGGATTCCCGCTTTATAGCGGTTTGAGACTTTTTCGGAGGTTTATTCAAAACCAACCTCGGATCGAAGGTCATCAATTGTTTGCGGAGTGCCTGATTCTTTCCGAACCCTATCAATTGCTGAAAGAAGTCGCTTTGCATTGACGG
This sequence comes from uncultured delta proteobacterium, assembly GCA_963776085.1. GTDB lineage: Bacteria > Desulfobacterota > DSM-4660 > Desulfatiglandales > HGW-15 > CAVZMS01. The sequence continues at coordinate 426 of CAVZMS010000045.1, read as the reverse complement.
GCGATCGGAGCAGGTGCGCGGTTTCGAGTACACCTGCCAATTCGTCGGCTGTTATCATGGCGACATCCTCACCTCCACGCCGCTGAATGATAACCACCTCCCGGTTTTTGGTTACTTGATCCAATAATGTAGCCAAACTTGCCCGAGCTTGAGTATAGGTGGTTTGTATTGCCATATCTGCCTCCCGATTTTATGTACTTTTTTTTTTTTTTTTTTTTTTTTTTTTTTTTTTTTTTTTTTTTTTTTTTTTTTTTTTTTTTTTTTTTTTTTTTTTTTTTTTTTTTTTTTTTTTTTTTTTTTTTTTTTTTTTTTTTTTTTTTTTTTTTTTTTTTTTTTTTTTTTTTTTTTTTTTTTTTTTTTTTTTTTTTTTTTTTTTTTTTTTTTTTTTTTTTTTTTTTTTTTTTTTTTTTTTTTTTTTTTTTTTTT
>CAVZMS010000044.1:0-5588 GCA_963776085.1 uncultured delta proteobacterium | reverse complement strand
ACTGCAGGGGAGTCATACATAGAAGTACGGATAGCAAAGATTGCGGCGACTTTGTTTTTAACTTCCACGCAGTTCCTGAAGTTGCCTTTTTATAGGAAGTTGGGACCATATTTTAACGGATTATTTTTAAAAATTACTTACAAAAATTATACAATCATAATATAAAAGGACAGTGAAAGGCTTCCGTGCTTTTATAAATAGAAAGCTATTTCTTATCAAAATCAGATAATCCCGTTCTTCTCCAGATAGGAGATTATCCTGCCTATACTTTCCTTGATTGTTTCTTTATCGGTTTCAACCACTATCTCGGGTTTCTCCGGCTCCTCATAGGGGGCGGAGATCCCGGTAAACTCTTTAACCTCACCTGACCGGGCCTTTTTATAAAGCCCTTTTTTGTCCCTTTTCTCGCAGGTCTTTACTGAGCATTTACAAAATATCTCAATAAACTCCCCCTGATTGGCCAGGTCTCTTGCCTTTTGCCTATCATTTCGGTACGGGGAGATAAAGGCCGTCATATTTATGACCCCGGCCTGCCTGAAAAGATTTGCGACTTCCCCCACTCTCCTGATGTTTTCTTCCCTATCTTCAGGGCGAGAACCCGAGATTTTTGTTCAGTCCGTGCCTTACATTATCCCCATCCAGGATAAATGTAATACGTCCTTTTTCATGGAGGACTTTTTCCACCTCGGTTGCCAGTGTGGACTTTCCTGAGCACGAAAGACCGGTAAACCACAAGGTAACGGCCTTTTGTCCCAGCAACCGTTCTCTATCCTCCCTGGTGATTATAGAATGATGCCATGTAATATTTTTACTCTTTAGCCCCTTCACCCCATTACTATGTGACAATTCCTTTTTCACCTCTTTAATCCTTTGTAGTAGTCAATCAAGATTTCAAGCACCTCCGGGCGGCTGAATTCAGCAGGCGGCATCTCCCCACGAGAAAGCATCCTCCTGAGATCGGTTCCGCTGATAAGGCATCGATCTTCCATATTATGGGGGCAGGTTTTAAGGGATGCCATTCCCTCACATTTGTAGCAGTAAAATGTCCAGTCGATATTGAGGGGTTTAATCAAGAGATCATCAGGTCTTAGCGTTTCAAAGATCTTCTGTGCATCAAAGGGCCCATAGTAGTTTCCAACACCAGCGTGGTCTCTTCCCACAATAAGGTGGGTACATCCGAAGTTCTGCCTGATGATGGCATGAAGCAGCGCCTCCTTTGGACCTGCGTATCGCATCTCCATGGGGTAAACCTGCATTAAAACTCTATCCTTGGGGTAATATTTATCAAGAAGTACCTCATAGCATTGTATCCTCACCTCTGCCGGTATATCGTCCTCTTTGAGGGCGCCAACAAGCGGGTGAATAAAAAGCCCGTCGCTTATCTCCAGGGCGATCTTGGTACAATATTCATGAGACCGGTGTATGGGGTTCCTCACCTGAAAGGCCGCAATAGTTGTCCCAACCCCGCTCCTCGAAAATCTCCCTAACCTCTGCCGGTCGGGCATAGTAACCGGGGAAACGAGAGGGATAACTCCCCTCGCTTAGCACCTTTACCGGCCCGCCTAGAAGTATTTCTCCCTGTTCATAAAGCTTTTTGATCCCTGGGTGCCTGTTGTCATCTGTCTGAAATACTGCCTTTGCCTCTGCATCTTTTTCATATCTGAATTTCTCTTCTATCTCCATGATCCCCATAATCTGGCCTGTGCCTTCATCAACCAGGCACACCTCATCCCCAATTTTAAGTATATCATCCTCTTTCTTCTCCACAGCAAGCGTGATGGGGACCGGCCAGAAGGTGCCGTCCTTGAGGTGCATTTCTCTGAGCACCCCTTCATAGTCTTCCCTTCCCATGAAGCCCTTCAACGGACTGAATGCACCCATACCGAGCATAATCAGATCAGAGACCTCACGTGAGGTCATCCGGATTTGAGGCAGATCCATAGCCTTTTCCAACCCTCTTTTTAGATCCTCCCCCTCTTTTAAAAGAGGTAAGAGCTTTCCTCCGTGAGGTAATATAGCCATTGCGATCCTTTAAGGAATAATATTTAAATAGTTGATTCGATGATTGGTTGTATATCTGGTGAGAAAACCAATCACCCACCTATCAATGTCTGTACAATAGTAATTGTTCCGAGGATAAGGGTTAAAACTGCGATTGCCAGTTTTAGATTCCCCTGGCTTACCTTTTTCACGCTTATGGCAGCAAAGGGTACTGAAAGAACAGCGCCTGTTATAATGAAAGGTGCTATCTTCCAATCCACATTGCCCCCAGATATAAGTAGATAAGAGACGACCCCGACTACACACGTCAATCCTTCAGCCAGGGAGGTGATCCCGATAGCATGCCTACCCTCAATACCGGACAAGATCTGCCCGCCGGTTACTATCGGGCCGTACCCTCCGCCGCTCAAGCCTTTATTAAAGGAGGAGATCGAGCCTAATAAGGCAATCTTCTTCCAGGAGAAGGCGAAATTCCTATTGAGGCATATTATAATAACAACGCCCATTGAAAAGACCAGAATGCCGATGTAGAGCTTTACCCAAAAATTTGGGATATTAAATGCAATGAAGACGGCAACAATGGTTCCGAAAATACTGCAGGCTGCAAGAAGCAATGCCACCCTTAAATGCAGGGGAAGTCCTCTCGCAAAGGTCTTAACGTATCCCAATTCCTTTAGTTCTTGCCTAATTGAAGAGAGATTAATGTCTTTGGGTTTAAAATCTACATTACCTACCTGATGATGGAAAAATCCCGCCAGTAACCCAGTGATCAACTCGGAGAGCAGAATTGATGGGACAACCTGGAGCGGACTGAAACCAAAAAGCAAAAGGATAGGAGTAAGGGTCGTCCCGTAACCCATTCCCAAGGTCGAATCCGTATATTCAGCCAAAAAAGCTACAATAAAGATCGTTGCTGCTGCCCAGAGAGATATGCCCAATAACACTGTAGTCGCCCCCATTCAAAGTTACTGCTGGCTCTGTTTACCACATGCACTCGCCGTTTATCAAGTGCTTAGGTGTTTCACTTAATCTATATGTATCTCTTTATGCAATCATCAATATCACCTATAACCTATTGAATTTTATTATAAACTTTACTCTTGCCAAACAAGGTAAAATCACCTATACTCTGGCTTCAAAAAAGGACTTCTTATAACCTGCTTATAATCTCGCCTTTTTGAAAATAAGGAGAAAGTAATGAAATTCAGTCTGATACCAAAAGAATACCAGTTTTTTGACCTGTTCGATAAGATGGCTGCTGATGCCATGGATGCCGCCCGGTGCTTTAAAGAGTTTGCTATTACAGGCACCTTTGATGACAAGGCTTACGTGAAGATGCACGCAATTGAGAATAGATGCGATGAAACGACACATGAAATCATTGATAGAATAAACCGGACATTTATCACGCCATTTGACCGTGAGGATATATACTCACTGGCCCATGAATTTGACAATGTTGTTGATCTGATATACGCGATGACCAATCGTCTGCGCCTCTATAATCCGCAGAACACCATCAATGAAGACCTGATCAGATTTGCCAAGCTTATAGAAAATGCGGTTGAGTGCCTTTCAAACGCTGTAAAAGGTCTGCGAAATCCCAAAGAGACAGGCAATATTTCAACATGCTGTATTGAGGTTAACAGCCTGGAAAATTTTGGAGACCAGCTGAGGGATGAAGTCCTCGGCAGACTTTTTCATAATGCCCACGACCCCCTCGAGGTCATTAAGTGGAAGGATATTTTCGAGGACGCTGAAACCGCGCTGGACAAGTGCGAAGACGTGGCTAATATTGTTGCATCTATCATGATTAAACAAGGGTAAGAATGGACTGGTGGATAATATTTCTGATCGCCCTGGCGCTGGCATTTGATTTCCTGAACGGGTTTCATGATTCTGCAAACTCAATTGCCACGGTCGTTTCAACGCGCGTTCTCACCCCCCGGCAGGCCGTCATATGGGCTGCATTTTTTAATTTCATAGCATTTCTTTTTTTTGGTCTGCATGTAGCCGGTACTATCGGCAAGGGAATTGTCGATATCTCGGTTATGGATTCCCAGATAATCTTTGCAACCCTTATCGGCGCCTGTTTATGGGACCTCATGACATGGTATGTGGGGCTTCCGACAAGCTCCTCCCATGCCCTCATGGGAGGGCTGATAGGCGCGGCCCTGGTAAAGGCCGGCATCTCTTCACTGGTATGGAAGGGAATTCTTACAACAGTCGCATTTATATTCATCTCACCTTTTCTTGGCCTTTTGCTGGGTCTTTTTTTGGAAGTGCCGTATACTGGATCTTCCGGAAAAAAATCGCCGTCCCAGGTTGACCATTTTTTCAGGAAAGGACAGCTTCTGTCGGCAGCCTTATACAGTCTTGGGCATGGCAGGCAATGATGCCCAGAAGACCATGGGTATTATCGCAGGACTTCTTTTCAGCGCCGGGATGCTGGGAAATGAGTTTTATGTCCCCTTCTGGGTTCTGTCTATCCTGTCATGGGGCGATAGCATTAGGTACAATGTTTGGCGGCTGGCGGATAGTAAAGACCATGGGGCAGAAGGTTACAAAACTTAAACCGGTTGACGGTTTTTGCGCGGAATCCGCAGCGGCGGTTAGCATTTATATTGCCTCTTTTTTAGGAGTCCCTGTCAGCACGACGCATACCATCACCGGCGCAATTATGGGTGTTGGCTCTCTCCGGCGGCTGACCGCGGTGCGATGGGGTGTGGCAGGTCGGATATTATGGGCATGGGTTCTGACCATCCCCTGCGCTGCCGCAATATCAGCATTGACATATGCAATAAGCATACGCTTCTGAATCGTTGTTAATCCAACGGCTATGCTGATGAGAATTGAAAAGGTTTTATTGAAAACAACCTAATGTCCGTCATTCCGGCCCCGCATCGAGTGCGGGATAAACTCCAGCCGGAATCCAGTATTCTCAAACAATGATAAAATCTCTGGACCCCGTTTTTCAACGGGGTGACGACTTTAATGCTTCCATGTTCGGCTTTTCATCTGATGAGAAAGAAACTGTTGTTTATGGCCTCTTTTAGGAGCCTTTCTCATACCACCAGTTCCACTTTTCCCCCTTTCTTTTTTTTAATTAATTACACCTATTAGAGCCGTTGCGACCACTGGAGTCACAGGAGATATCCTCTCCAGTGCCGGGCGGCATCTTTCCTAACAAAATCATAATCTATTCCTAACATATCACTAACATATCTACATTAATCTTTAGACATGGAATTGTGGATAATATTACTCATTGCCACACGGTGAACGCTCCGTCAGATCCGACCAAGTCCGGTTACACATTCGCTGGTTGGTATAGCGACGCGGGTCTTGCCACGGCGTACACCTTCCCGCATGCGATGGGCTTGAGCACCACGATCTACGCGAAGTGGACGGCGGTGAGCCAAACCCTCACGTTTGGACCAGCGATGGTACCACGGCGGTCGCACCCATCATTCAGGACTTTGGCACCACGGTGAACATTCTGGTCAAATCCGAGCCCAAGTCCAGTTACACATTTGCACTCACGTTGGTGTCGCGATGCGGGTCTTCCACCCAGCAATATCACGTTC
>CAVZMS010000043.1:0-19860 GCA_963776085.1 uncultured delta proteobacterium | reverse complement strand
TACCTGGCGTTGCCGACAGTCACTGCCTACATTCAGGCCGAGGCCGATCTGCGTGCGCTATGTCAGGCCGCCAACACGGTCTTGTCCCAAGCGGCTGGATTGGATTTTGCGGCGAACTCTGCCAGTGGATGCTGTGGTGTAAGGTGTAACGATGATGGATGAACAACTACAACAAGCAACTGAACAATTTGACGGGCTTTGCGGGCAAGCACGCCTGTGAAAGCATACCTTGACGCCAGCGCCAACCTGGAAATCGACGCAGAAGCAACGGGCCTGCTTGATGCACTGGCGCAGCGCCAGGTCGCCCTGATGGTCAAGCAAAATGACGGTGGGCTGACCCAGGCCGACATTGACGGTTTGCGCGCGCTTCAATTTCGCGGGACAGGCATGCTGACAGGCTGAGATGACCATGGAATCACATGTGGCTCCGTCACAACGCTTTTCCAGTATATGATCCTCATATTCCTTCAAGAAAAATTTAAGGGTAGAAAGGGCTGGTTTTGGAGCGGTCTGACCCAGGCCGCAGAGCGAGGTCTTTATAATGGTCTCCCCGAGATCCTTCATGACATCAAGATCTTCGATCTTACCTCTTCCTTGTGTAATCCTGGTAAGGATCTCCAGCAACTGGGAAGTCCCCAATCGACAGGGCGTACATTTGCCACAGGATTCCTATTGTGTAAAGCTCAAGAAAGAAACGGGCAATTTCCACCATGCAATTATTTTCATCCATGACAACCATGCCACCCGAACCCATGATTGACCCTACCCGCCTGGAGGGTATTGTAATCGATAGGAAGATTCATGTACTGGGCAGATACGCACCCACCTGATGGCCCCCCCATCTGTACCGCCTTAAATTTCCTTCCCTTGGGAATGCCACCCCCGATATCATAAACCACTTCCTTGATAGTTACCCCAATGGGCACCTCTACAAGGCCTGTATTATTAACCTTCCCGCCAATGAAAAAATCTTTGTGCCTTTGCTTTCTTCGGTGCCTAACTGTGAATACCATTCCACACCATGATTGATTATCAAAGGAACATTAGCCCATGTCTCCACATTGTTAATATTAGTAGGTTTGCCATCCAGACCCTCCTGCGCCGGAAAGGGCGGTCTGGCCCTGGGCATTCCCCTCTTCCCCTCGATAGAGGCCATTAAAGCGGTCTCCTCACCGCATACAAATGCCCCTGCCCCTTTTTTCAGCGTGATATTAAAACTGAATGCTGATCCAAGTATATTTTCTCCTAAGAGCCCAATCTCTTTCATCTGTTCCAGGGCGATAGTCAGATGCTCAATTGCAATCGGATACTCTTCTCGCACATAGATGTATCCTGACCCCGCTCCAATGGCATAGGCCCCGATAAGCATCCCTTCTATCACCAGATGGGGATCTCCCTCCAAGAACCGCTCGGTCCATAAAGGCACCTGGATCCCCTTCATCCGCATTGCATATGATATATTTAAAGTTCCCGGGAGCCTGACGGCAGAACTTCCATTTTTGTCCTGTTGGAAAACCAGCCCCTCCTCTTCCTCGTATCTTGCGGCCGATTTACTTCTTCTATCACCTCTTCCGGCGTCATTCCTGAAAGGACCTTTACTATTGCCCTGTAACCTCCTTCAGCGATATAGTGCTCTATACTTGGTTGGATCGATTCGGCCGCAATTGGCAAGCACCCTTCTCAGCTGTTTCTTATAAAAGGGGATTTGATCGTGGTGATATATTGGATTTCCCGTTTTGGGATCTTTATATGCAAGGTGTTCGATTAAGCGTTTTTGTTTCAGGGTCATAGATACAATCTCTGCGGCATCTTCCGGGGTAACCTCCTGATACTGAACTCCCAGGGGATCGATAAACATCACTGGCGCTTTAGCACAAAATCCGTGACACCCTGTAGAACGCACCTCCACTTGATCGGAAAGGCCTTGTTTCTTAATCTCTTCCTCAAGGGCACCACGAACCTCAATCGCACCATAGGCTCGGCATCCGGTCATGCATATATATAGCCGCATCTTCCCCTTATCTTCCTTGCTAAGGAGCTTATTGCGGTACCATTCCAGATCTCCAATGGATAAAAGTTTCTCCATCCCTTTCAGGTCTCCTCTTTTCCCTTGTGGTATTGCGCCAATAGGGTAGTTATTTTTGGTGGAGATAGTTTACCAAAATAAGTTTTATTTACCATCAGGGTAGGCGCAAGAAAGCAGGTCCCGAGACAAGCCACGGTCTCAAGGGTAAATTGGCAATCCGGGCTGGTCTCCCCTTCATCCAGCCTCAACTCCTTCTTTACAAACCTCAAGATGCTCCGGCCACCCTTGACATGGCAGGCTGTTCCGCGACAGACCCTTACAATATATTTACCTTTTGGTTCCATTGAAAAACCGGCATAAAAGGTAATCACACCTTGCACCTGACTCGGAAAGATTCCTAGTGTCTCTGCAATATACTCAATGGATTCAGAAGGGATGTAACCAAATGTATCTTGAATATCTTGTAGCAGAGGTATCAATGACCAGGATTCACCCTTACGTTTATCTATAATCTCCATTAACCGCGACAAATCTATGTCTCTAGACTTTTCCATTAGAAAGTCCCTTCCTTGTTTTTCACCTATCTGTCGATCCTTAAAAGGGATTGTAGATCTTAAATTACTTTAAAAAAGGACCGATCTGTTATGCCTTCTCAATTTTTACCTCACAACTCTTCCAACCAGGTGAATCGGCAATCCCAAGACCAGTAAATCTGATCAGGTTCATGACATCATTGTCGTTATAAGCGGTCGGAATAAAAATTAATCCTTTTTTAAGCCCTTTGTCGGCCTTTACGATTCTTCGTATACTCCCATAGGGAGAAGATATCTTAACTTCATCATCTTCTTTAATGTTAAGTCTATTAATGTCATCAAAAGATATCTCGACCTCCCCTTTTAATTCAAAATCTTTTACCCTGTCCGAAATACTGGTTCTGGTACCGCTGCCGAGGTGATATCGCGAAGAACCCAGGATGGCCTTAAAAGGATATTCTTTGTTGAGTCGGTTCTTCTTCCGATATGGACTACCCTGGAAAAAGAGATAAGTTTTCCGTCATCCTTATCATTAAAGAGCTTCATCCTGCTTGCCTCTTTGATCCAGGCTACATTCCCATCCCTTCCCAAGTCACTGTACATGGGTATCAGACGGCTGATCTCCGTTCTTAACTTATTTAATGATCCGTATCTTTTTAGATTCCCGATCTTTTCCGACAATAGATCAAGGATCTCCCAGTCCGGTTTGGCCTCGGCAGGCGGATTAACTGCCGGTTCAAAGGATTGAATCCTTCCCTCCATGTTTGTAAATGAACCGGCCTTTTCACTGAAGGCTGCGCCGGGCAACACCACGTCCGCAATGCCGTGGTTTCCGTGGCAAGAATGTCCTGGACAACTAAAAATTCCAGTTTTTCAAGGCTCTTCCTGACTTGATCAACCTGAGGGAGACTCCGCAGGGGATTCTCACCCATTATATACAGGGCCTTTAAATTCCCTTTTCCCGCCTCTTCAACCATGCGAACCATGTCAAGCCCCGGATCAGGAGAGATATTATTATCCCAATTCCGCTCCCAATACTCTCGCATCAGGGTATCGTGGAGAGGCCAGCGCCCGGGAAGATAATCAGGCACCGCTCCCATATCCATGGAACCTATCTGATTATTCTCCCTTGATAAAAGATATATGCCTTTACCCTCATCACCCAAACTACCGGTCATTAAGGCAAGGTTAATCAGGGCATTTATGGCCGAATCGCCGTATCTTTGCTGTAATATCCCGTGTCCTACGACAAACGCTATCCGTTTTTTATTCATTAGAGACCCTGTTTTTTCAATAAGGTCTCTATCAATTCCTGTAATACGGGTCACAGTTTCAAGATCAATTTCGGCAAGATCATCGCAATAAAGATCAAAACCCTCCGTGAACTGTTTGATAAAGTCAATATCATATGACTTTTGTCTATAAAGAAATGCCGCCAGACCGTTTAGCAATGCACTGTCACTTTGGGGGGCGATTTGAAGCCAGATCGAGGCAAAGGGCAACAGTCCTGTCTTTCTGGGGTCCACCACTATCAATGGGATTTTATTTATCCTCGAAGCCCTTTTAAGGTAATACCCTGCAACAGGGGCTGACTGGAGGGGATCCGCCCCTATAACAAATATCAGTTCCGCCCTTTCAAGATCTTTTAGCCGTTTAATCCGTTCTCCACCATCAAACCTTTCATTCAGCGTATCAATAGCATGTCTCCCCCATATGTATCCGCCATTATCGATATTATTAGTTCCGAAAATAACTCGTGCCATCTTTTGGAAAAGATAATTCTCTTCATTGGTACATTTTGATGACCCTAAGAAAGCCAGGCTTTGGGGCCCATTCTGCTCCTTAATTGAAATAAGCCTATCGGTCACAAGATCCAAGGCCTCTTCCCATGAGGCTGGAGTTAATTCATTATTTCTACGGATCAATGGCCTTTTCAATCTTTTAGAACTGTTAAGAAAGTCATGCGCGAAATGCCCCTTTACGCAGAGTGTAGACCGGTTGACCGTTTTCTCTTCATGTGAAGGATTTACTTCCACGATTTGTGCGTCAACTGATCCTATAACAACTGTACAACCTACTCCGCAGAAACCGCATATTGTTGATGATTCATATTGAGGGGAACCGGCATAGTGCCTGTTTTTGGTCATTAGGGCACCGGTGGGGCACAGGGAAACGCATGTTCCGCAGAATGTACAGTCGGATTTTTCCAGAGGCAGTCCGTAAACCGTAGCGGGACGCGATTTAAATCCTCTGAGGTTGTAATCAATAGCACCGACCACTACCAGTTCATGGTCGGCACGAATACACCTGCCACATAGGATGCACTTGCTTAGGTCCCTTATAATGAAAGGATTGGCCTCCTCCAGTACCGTATAATAAGGCATGGGATACAGGTCTATTTTCCCCACACCAAGCTCAGCCGCAACCTGCCTCAACTCACACCTGTTTCCCTGATTGCAGAGGATGCAGGACTCCGGATGGTTGGCTAACATCAAGCGAATAATATCAATACGGTATTTATCTAATGAGGGGTGAGTTCGGTCCGGATCGCCATATCAGAAGATACCGGTGTAACACATGATGCGAGCACGCGCCCGCTTCTTTCATCTTCAACAATACAGAGCCTGCAAGCTCCAGCAGGCTTTAAATGTGGATGATTACACAGGGTGGGGATCTTGATATGGTGTTCTTTTGCGGCATCCAGAATACTGGTACCCGGCTTGCAACTAATGATCTTTCCGTTGATAGTAAAATTTATCTTTTCCAAATGTTTTGCCTTTTAATTTCTTATAACCTTTTCAGTCTGGCTTCATCCAGATAATATCGCAACCTTTCTTCAATTCCTATTGATTTAATATACACCCCATCGCACATCTCTTTCAATCCGGAAATAATTTCGGTAGTTTTGCTGTCTGATATATGGCATCAAATCTATTTTCTTTCAATAAATATTATAATTTAATTTGATCTCAACCTACAATTCAAAAATCCGTCATCGCACCCTTCGCATTGATGATCAAATTTAGAAAAATCTCGTTAAGCCGGTTCCTAGACGTAAGGAATTTTCCCAATCTTTCAGAAAAATATAGCTGATTATAGTGCTTTCTTGGAGGATCCCCCAAACATCTTATGAATTTGAGTATCCGTGGGCTGCCTCTCCTCTTTATCAGGCTTTAATAAATCGAGTAAGGCGGGGAGAGATGTATCATTCTGAAAGAAATGTCCGTAGACTTTCATCTTTGAACCTCTTAAGGAATCGGCAGAGCTCTTTAACATAAAAATAGCTGCATATTGTCTGATGCCCAACCATTAATCATCTTCTCCTCCAGACAGAAGAAACTCCCTTCTATTCTGGGAAAAGAAGATTTTGTATATTGGGTAAAAAACAGGTTTTTTGAAAGAAAGGTACATATTGAGGTTCCTGACTCAAGATTATTGGCGCCGGATAAGGAGAGGATCCAAGAACTTATTTGTAGAACATACGGCATCACAAGAAAAGAACTGGCAAAATCTAAAAGGGGAACATATAATGAGCCGAGAAGTGTAGCGATCTATCTCACCAGGATAATAAGAAGTGATAGTCTTATTGATATTTGTAAGGATTACAACCTCAAGAAATACAGTTCTGCAAGCAGTATTGTTTAAAACGTCAAAAAGAAACTGTTAAAGGACAGGAAGTTTCATATTTCTCGACACCCTTCGACAAAAGGGGATAATAAAACGTTTCCTCTTTGATAAAAAACTCAACAAGGCCAGAGCGCGATTGTATGATCAGGACTTTCCATTAGACAGGATAAGATGAACGTATGTATTAATAGTCGGAATGCACCGAAGCCGCACTTTTGAAATGTCAGCGGTATTAAAGATTTTAAGCCTTTACAATAATGGAATAGTAAATACAGCTGAATACAATCCAAAGGGTTTCTATTTCGGTCTAGTTCAAAGGAATATTATGAATAAAATGATTAAGGATTCCAGCAGGCATATCCTGGTATTCGAACCGCGCACGGAGGGTCACCATTTAACATGGCTTCGTTATGTTGTAGAGGACTTTCTTTCTGCGGGACATACACTTACCCTCGCTATAGGTTATACCAATCATACACGCGGGCTTTATAAGACTCAATTGGGGGACCTATTAGAGAAAGTGGCTATTATGTCAGTATATGATGCCAACCTGAAACTCAGAGGGGGCACTAAGATAAATGCTTTGGGGCATTGCATGAATGATTGCGGGGCGGAACAGGTATTTTGCAACAACCTGGATGATATTGCTTCCTCCATGTTAAGACGCTCAGCAATAGGTATTTTACCTCCCAAAGTATTAAAAGGTAAGCTTAGCGGCGTCTATTTCAGACCACGTTTTTTGGCACGGGCCACATGGCCGCCGGGAAACCTGATCAAGCTGATCGGATTTCGGAGATTATTGCGCCAGTGCTGGTTTTATCGGATCTGCCTGGTGGATGAATACCTCTATCAAAAACACAATAGCACATTTTCCAAAAACGGCATGGTATTACTTCCTGATCCATGGAGCGGAGACTTTTCCATGGATAGAAACCAGGCCCGTAATTCACTGGGGATAGGTAACGACAAATTTATATTTCTCCAGTATGGCATCGGCACGCGTCGGAAAGGCTTACACCTGGTAATCAGGATAATGCTGTCTAAAGACCTTGCCACAGCAATGGCATCTGTTATGTGCGGGTCAAATAAAGAAGGATAAGGAAATTCTGAATGGCATCAGCAGATTACAGGCGGCTGGTCGCGCGACAGTCCTAAATCGCTATGTATCCAAAGAAGAAGAACAGTTGTGTTTTACAGCCGCTGATATTACTTTACTGCCCTATGTACGCCACTTTGGATCCAGTGGTGTTCTCGCACTGGCTGCGGCGGCGGGTAAAATGGTGATTGTCTCTGATGAAGGATTAATTGCGCGCAGGGTTGAGGAGAACAAATTAGGAATATGTTTTCCTTCCGGCAATATAAATGGGTTAAAGGAAGCAATGACTCGCGCTCAAAAACTATTGGAAGAAAATCCACATCAAATAGAAAAGCATACACGACTGTTCGCTGCAAAGTGTGACCGCCAAACGTTTCGTGAAGTATTAACATCCATCTACGCTGATCCTGTCGGCTAACCTAATGAAAAGGACATTATAACCTGCTCCTGACTGTAAAAGGGTGTATCAGTCAGCGAGCTCCGTAAAGGGATCGAGTCTCTCTGTTGATCGGATCAGCAAGATCCTCTTCATCTAAATTCCTCGATAACCGGTCTTCGGTCTTAATCAGAGACTGCTCCTCTTTAAGCGTTCTCGAAATATTGCTTAGCTCCACATCTTTAGAAGCCTGAATCCCATAAAGTATCTCTTTAATCAATCTCTTTTGGGGATTTGTAAAACTCCTCGAAATGCCCTGAACTTGATTCAGGATTTGACATCTGCCCTTTTAAACTCGCTACAGTCTTCGATTCCCTGTTCATAATACATCCTTTTCGTTGACGTATAAGGTCTCTAGCCCTTGCAAGGATATTTTACTCAGGAATCTTCATCCTTGTGAAAAAATGCTCCTTTCAATATATGAATTTTTAATTAACCAAATAGTCCCAATAGATTAGAAAAGAACAATCAAGAACTCAGGAAACTCCAGGTCCATTTTGGTCTTGAAACCCAAATAGAAATCGCTTAAACTGACGTCTTGAAAATTTAATTCCTTTTATCAATGCTATGCAAAAGACCGCTGTCTTTTACAATATACCTTAATGGAGGCTTATAATGGCTGGAAAGAAATAATAAGGGAGAAAACGGGGTAACAAGAATGAAATCAAGAAAGAATTACCGGTAACCTTTGCAGTTGGGGCACATTCACTCGGCATCCGATTGCAATCTTTGAAGCTGCTAAAGGAATAAGAGGAGGCTCATAAAATGGCTGACCTAGAAGGAATAAACGGACAAAGGAAGGAATTCAGGATTGTAGGGAAACCCAACCTTCCCGGCAAGCTGTCCTACGCCCAGGCGACAGGCATAGCAAAATTCGGAATTGACTATGTCGTTCCCGACATGCTCCACGCGAAATTCCTAAGAAGCCCCTATGCGAACGCTAAAGTTATCAGCGTGGATACCAGCAAAGCCAGAGAAATACCCGGAGTCGTTGATATCGTTACCTGGGAAGATGAGGACCTCAAAAATCTAACGGTTGGCGGTGGATTTTTTGGAGGGCCGTCCCAGCCTTTCCTCGACAACCTCGCGGACCAGGAAGGCGCGGAGGTAGCGGTTATTGTGGTAGCCGAAGATGAAGACATCTGCGAAGAGGCTTTAAGGCAACTCGATGTCAAATGGGAAGTGCTGCCCCATGTCGTGGATCTGCGCGAAGGAAGGAAGCCGGACGTGCCGGTAATTCGGCCAACTCCTCCGGGAAAACAGGGCGGTGGTTTTGGGGGATTTGGAATGGGACCGATCAATAATCCCCCGAAAAAAGGCAATGTTTTCTATTCCAATGTCAACCAGGGCGATGTGGAAGCCGGTTTCAGGGAGGCCGACCATATCATTGAATACGATCTGAATATGCCGGCTTTTTCCTCGCATATCCCCAATCCCGCCGGGTCGGTCGCCTGGTGGTTCGACGACCCGTATCACGGAGAAGGCAAGAGCCTGCACATTGAAGGCGCTGTTCAGAGAAGGGAGTCGGTAGGCGGCATGTACCGTATGCCTCCTGAAAAGGTCGTTCAAAGGGGTCTGTTCCAGGGCGGTAAATACTGCGACTGGGGCATGCGGAAATCTCAGGAAATAACACCGCTGCTCGCCAGGAGAACCGGTCGTCCGGTCCGATGTGTCAATAACCGATATGAGATGTACGACTTTCAGATGAATCAGCGCTTCATGCATCTGAAGATCGGATTTAAGAAGAATGGCCTGATTACCGCAATAGACGACTTTTCAATTGCGGATGCCGGGGTCCGGGGCAGCTCCAGTTTCGGGAATACGGGAGACCAGGGTTATGGCCCCTATGTCACCACCAGGTGCCTGAACATCAAACAGAACATGGATGTTGTGGACAGCAACCGGGGGATGATGACTGTCAGCGGCCAGCATTGCCCCTTTAACTGGGATGCCATAACGATGGCAATTCATCTGATCGCTGAAAAGCTGGGCAAGGACCCGATAGACATCGCGACGCTGAATCTCCATGGCCCGACTTCCCAGGAGGATCCCAACCCTGTACCCAGCTATGAAGCGTGTGTCAAGGCCGCGAAGAAGCTGATGAACTGGAAGTGGCACAACACGGGCATCAGGAAGCTTCCCGACGGCAGGATGCACGGGGCAAGCTTCAGATACCAGATGTGCCCGCGACACTCAGGGATGACCTTTAACTGCAAACTGGAGCTAAGGAACGGCATCGTGCATATGCCGACACAGGGGCCTTGCACCGGCATCTATGCTGTGGAAGCAAACGCAATGGTTGTTGCCGAAGAACTGGGCCTCAGGTACGAGGATGTCAGCATCGATTTCGATTACAGTGAAACCTTCACACCTGTTGGAGGCGGCAGCGACGGAACGACCGCTTCCTCATGGGCTACGAAAGAGTGCGCTAATATCCTGAAGAAACGAATCCTGGAAGCGGCGATCGAGGAGGCAAATAATCCTCCCGAGGCTGGAGGATTTTGCCTTTTTGGCCAAAGAACCGGCAGGGCCCAGCCCGTTAAAAGGCCTGAAACCTGAAGACCTGGACATGCAGGATGGAAAAGTAGTTGTCAAGGCTGATCCCGGCAAGGGTGTCCCACTCGCGCAGGCTGTCCGGGCGAATCTGTTCGCGACTTATTCAGGCAGGCCACCCCTTGCCATCTGGAACCAGATGGGAAAAGCCTTTGACACCATGAATGTTGCCATGTGTGAGGTCGCCGTGGACATGGAAACCGGGGAAGTGGAAATCCTTCGGTTTGGAGTAGTCGCGGATACGGGAAAGATCATGCGCCGCACGTCGCTGGAGAGCCAGATTCACCAGGTGATGTTTTTCAGCGAGGGGTGCCAGTTATACGAAGATTATTTTTATGACAAAAAAACCGGGGTGAAGCTCAACACAAATATGTTCGAGTATAAAAAACCCACCATTATGGATATACCCCCGGTGGAAATGGATTTGCTGGAGACGCGTGCCGGTAATGCCGCGTACGGCGCCAACGGCATCAGTCATTCTCTGGCCAATACACATCTCGTTATTACGGCAATATACAATGCGATCGGTAAATGGGTCGATCCGCCGGCCACGCCGGACAAGGTGCTCAAAGCCCTGGGCAAGGCGTAAGGGTGATTGTAATGCCTAAATATATGACAAAATGGATGGATTATCGTTTGCCGACCGGTCAGGAGTTTTCCATCGCCGTCTGCGGATACAGCGGTATGGTGCGCCACCTGTACATGGGGAGCGAACCCGTTCGCAGGATGCTTGTACAGCATGTTTATGTGGAAGAAGGGTACTGCCAGACCGGTGATCACTGCCTCGCGCTGGATTGCCCACTTAACAGGGCGGAACGGGAGCACCTTCTCCATATGCTGGATATGAACGAAGATGAAGCCATGGATCCGGAAGCCGCCGAACAATGGGGGACCGACAGCACCCTGGATGGTTTCCTGTTATTCGCTCGCAAGATGACCGAATCCCTGCCGGATAATCTGAAAAGACCGCAGGATCCGGTAAATGAAGAATAAGGAATTTAAGTGAGATGTAATAATTATGAACATACAGCCACAGTGGAAGCAGAAATACGATGTGCTAAAAGATTATGTGAAGGCAAATCCGGAGATTTACATTGATGTAAATGAGATTTCCATACCGGAGCATTTGCGTAATAGGTTCTATAAACACTTCGATGATGTCCGTAACGCGGTCATAGATGCGCGTTATGATTCCCTGCCTATAGAGGTGGACACTCTTCGCAGGAATTATATCCAGTCTGAAAAGGAATTAACGGAACTTTTAGGACTGGAGCGTATCGACTTGCCGGTGGATCTTTCGAGTTTCCTTCACAATCCAAAAGAGGGCATGGTGCGCTGGATTTACAACCGGCTGTTTGAAATGATACAGGGTAAGATACCTGAAGATGATTTTGAGCGAATGGCTTACAGCGATCTTACAGCCACTGCATGGGAAATGTTTCGTCTGGGATATGAGTCGTGGGCTGCCCTTGCCCTAATCCTTTTGTTGGAGCCGGATGGAGCATTTGGGGTCGAACTCAATGAGGATTATGAACCGTTTGTGGTGGAGCTTAAAGAAATTGCTTTCGGCCGCCAGTTCCGTCACCCCGCGAAGCGTATCCCGGAGTTTATTCTGCATTCAAAAAAACTGGATACGCATATTGCCGTTAAAATGCCACTGGCAAGGGAGGTGGACACATACTACATCCCATACGAGACTCCGGTCAAACTGAAGAAACATACCGGGGATACGTCTTATGCGCTCGATTCCCGTGTGATGTTCCTTTCTATCGTTCCGGACCTGAAAAAAATTCCCGTCTTTGCCGATATCCAAGCCCGCACGATCAAGAGTCCCGATCTGACGGTTGAGTTTCTGACGGAACAGGATCTGGCCAATCCGGATGAAATTGTTCAGGTACAAAAACGGGTGGAAATTATGAAACCCAGACTGGGCGGCAGTATTGTAGTTATGAATCCTGAACCGGAATCGGATATTGTGAAACCAATGGGAAATATCGATACATTTGTTGTCGGACTCAATCCATTGAAATTACAGCCGGTTATCGATAAACTTGCATAATTATACAAGGTCTAAAGCGGATGATGCGGAGTTTTAATTTGTCGATCGGATTTTCGTTGACATGCAAGTTCCATCCCCTTATACTTTAACTAAAAAAGCAATGTCTTATCAACTCAATCTTTAAGGAGAACCGACTATGGCGGATGAAATAGATAATATTAATCGCAGAAACTTTCTTAAAAACGCGGGATTCATCGTTACCGGCAGCGCGCTTGGAGCCGCGGGCATGACACTCAGACCTGAATTTGCACAAGCCGCTGAAGCCATCGAAGCGATCCCCACAACCCTTACCCAATTCCGCTGCCCCATCTGCAGCAAGAATTTCAGCAGCTTTGCGGACTTGAAGAACCATTTTGCTGCCGAACATCCTGATGCCGTCCTCCCGGTTACAACCAAGCTCAACGTCAACGGGAAGGATTACGAAGTGCTGATTGAGCCGCACTGGACACTGCAGCGCACGCTCCAGTTCAAGCTCGGCCTGACCGGCGCCAAGCAGATGTGCGACCGCGGCGTGTGCGGTTCCTGCACCGTCATCATCGACGGCAGGGCGGTTCTTTCCTGCACGACGCTGGCCGTGGAATGCGAAGGCAAATCCATCCAGACCGTCGAAGGCATTGCGGCCGATCCCAAGTGGAGGCCCCTGATCGACTCCTACTGCAAGTGGGACGCCATGCAGTGCGGCTACTGCACCCCGGGATTTCGTGGTCTCCGCCAAAGCCCTTCTGGACAAGAATCCCAATCCGACCGAGAACGACTGCAAGCAGGCGCTTGCCGGCAATATCTGCTGCTGCGGCACCTACCCGCGCCATCCCACCGCCATCATGGAAGCGGCGCAGGCGATAAAAGGAGGTGCATAGCATGGCTGATCTTGCAGGAGTAAACGGACAAAGAGAAAAATTCAGGGTTGTAGGGAAGCCGAACCTTCCCGGCAAGCTGTCCTACGCCATGGCAACAGGCATAGCAAAATTCGGCATCGACTATGTCGTTCCCGACATGCTCCACGCCAAATTTCTTAGAAGCCCCTATGCGAATGCGAAGGTGATCAGCGTGGATACCACGAAAGCCAAGGCAATACCCGGAGTCGTCGATATCGTTACCTGGGAAGATGAGGACATCAAGAATCTGAGTTCCGGCGGCGGATTTATGGGGCCTGCCCAGCCTTTTCTTGACAACATCGCGGACCAGGAAGGCGCAGAGGTAGCGGTCATTGTCGTGGCCGAAAATGAAGACATCTGCGAAGAGGCATTGAGGCAGCTCGACGTCAAATGGGAGGTGCTGCCCCATGTCGTGGACCTGCGCGAAGGAAGGAAGCCGGACGCGCCTGTCATCCGGCCGACTGCTCCTGGAGCCAAAGGGGGTTTCGGAGGATTTGGGATGGGAGGAGGCAACAATCCCCCCAAAAAAGGCAATGTTTCCTATTCCAACGTCAACGATGGCGATGTCGAAGCCGGTTTCAAGGAAGCCGACCATATCATCGAATATGACGTGAACATGCCTGCCTTTTCCGGTCATATCCCCAATCCTGCCGGGTCTGTTGCCTGGTGGTTCGACGATCCCCTTCACGGGGAAGGAAAGAGCCTGCGCATTGAAGGCGCCGCCCTGGGGACATGACCAGGTGGCAGGCATGTACCGCCTGCCTCCGGAAAAGGTCTTCCAGGAGTGCATGTTCGTAGGCGGCAGGTACTGCGACTGGGGCATGCGCAAATCCCAGCAGATCACCCCGCTGCTTGCCAAAAGGACCGGAAGACCGGTTCGATGCGTCAATAACCGCTATGAGATGTACGACTTCAACCTGAACCAGCGCTTCATGCATCTGAAGGTCGGCTTTAAAAAGAACGGCCTGATCACCGCGATAGACGACTTTTCCATTGCGGACGGCGGGGTCCGGGGCAGCTCCATCTTCGGCAATACGATGGACCAGACCTATGGCCCCTATTTCACCACCAGGTGCCTGAACGTCAAACAGAACATGGATGTTGTGGACAGCAACCGCGGGAAAGATGTATGTCAGCGGCCAGCATAATCCATTGAACTGGGATTCCCTGACGATGGCGATCCATCTGATTGCGGAAAAACTGGGCAAGGACCCGATCGAGATCGCCACGCTGAATCTCCACGGGCCGACATCCCAGGAGGACCCCAATCCCGTACCCAGCTATGAGGCATGTGTCAAGGCAGCAAAGAAGCTGATGAACTGGAATTGGCACGGAACGGGAGAAAAGAGGCTTCCCGACGGCAGGATGCACGGGGCAAGCTTCCGATATAACCAGTGCCCGCGCCATTCCGTTTCAGGATACAACACCAAACTTGAGCTCAGGAACGGCGTTGTGCACCTGGCATCCAAGGGCCCCTTCATCGGCATTATGGCCTGGAAGGTAAACGCGATGGTTGTGGCCGAAGAACTGGGCCTCGAGTACAAGGATATCAGCATTGATCTTGATCACCATGAAATCTACAGGCCCTATGGAGGCGGCAGCGACGGAACGACCGCCTCTTCCTGGGCTATGAAAGAGTGCGCGAATATCCTGAAGAAACGAATCCTGGAAGCAGCGATCGAGGAGGCAAACAATCCTCCTGCTGCCGGAGGATTTGGCGTTTTTGGCCCGGCAAAACCGGCAGGTCCCAGCCCGTTAAAAGGCCTGAAGCCTGAAGACCTGGACATGCAGGATGGAAAAGTCATTGTCAAAGCCGATCCCGGCAAAGGCGTTCCGCTTGCGCAGGCTGTCCGGGCCAATCTGTTCGCGACATACTCAGGCAGGCCTCCGGCAGCCCTCTGGACCCAACGGGGCAAAGCGTCGATACCATGAACGTTGCCATGTGCGAGGTGGCAGTGGACACCGAGACCGGAGAGGTGGAGATAATCCGGTTCGGAGTGGTTGCAGATCCCGGCAAGATCATGCGCCGCACTTCGCTGGAAAGCCAGATTCACCAGGTGATGGATTTCAGCGCCGGATGCCAGCTCCAGGAAGACTTTATCTATGACAAGAAGACCGGCGTGAAACTCAACACCAATATGTTTGAGTATAAGAAAATCTGCATGCTGGACATGCCTCGAGTGGATATGGAGCTGCTGGAAACGCGCGCCGGCAATGCAGCGTATGGCTCCAACGGCATCAGCCATTCCCTGGCAAACACCCATCTTGTTATTTGTGCCATTCAAAACGCTATCGGCAAGTGGGTCGATCCGCCGGCCACGCCGGATAAGGTTCTCAAAGCGTTGGGAAAGGCATAATAAGGTTCAAGGTAAAAGGTTCAGGGTTCAAGGCTAAAGAACTTGAACAATGAAAGGCAAAAATAAGAGGAGAGAAACATGAAAGCATTCAATCATACGAACGCGAAATCCCTGGCGGAGGCCAAAACCGCCCTTGCCGGCGGCAAAACAACCATCATTGCCGGCGGTACCGATCTCCTTGGGACGCTCAAGGACAACATCCTTCCCCACCTACCCCTCGACCGTGATCAACTCAAGACCATCCCCGGTCTCGATTTCATCAAGGAAGAGGGCGGCATGCTCAAAATCGGCGCGGCCACACGCCTGGCCGATATCGCCGCCAATCCGGCCGTAAAGCAGAAATACACGGCCCTGGCCCAGGCGGCCTCCCGTGTCGCCACTCCCCACGTCCGGGACATGGGGACCATCGGCGGCAATATCGCGCAACTGCACCGCTGCTGGTATTTCCGCAAACCGGAAAACCGCTTCAACTGCATCCGCAAGGGCGGCAATCAATGCTTTGCCATGACGGGCGACAACCGCTATCACTCGATCTTCGGCGACGTCAACAAGTGCATCGCCGTGCATCCCAGCGATATCGCTCCGGCTCTCATCGCGCTCAATGCCAAGGTCGTCACCGACCGCCGGACGATCGAGGCGGAGAATTTCTTCGATGTCAAGATCCCGGGCAATACGGTCCTCGCCATGCCGGTGAAATCATCACGGAAATTCAGGTGCCCGCGCCTCCGGCCGGCGCGAAAAGCGCTTTCCTGAAATTCGCCATCCGCAAGTCGATCGACTTCCCGATTGTGAACTGCGCCGTTATGGTAGGCGGGGGCGCCCCCGGATCTGCCTTAATGCGGTGGCGCCCAAGCCTTACCGGGCGACAAAGGCGGAAGCAGCCATTGCGGGAAAGACGATCAACGAAGAGAATGCGGAAGCAGCCGGGGCGGCCGCCGTCGCGGACGCCAGACCGCTGGAGGCAACCAAGTTTAAAGTGCAGATCGCCAAGACCCTGGTCAAACGGGCACTGCTGGCAACTGTCTAAATACACAATTGCAACAGTGAAGCCCCGCCTTTTAAGGCGGGGCTTCACGATCAACATCATTTTATAAAGCCTTCGAATAAGCCTTCTTTCCGTCATTCCCCGGCTTGAAAAACGGGGTGTTCTGCTAGAATATCATAAGTTGAGACCTTTGAATTTGTCATTTCGAGAAGCGGTAATGACGAGAAATCTTTAAGATCCCTCGTTTTCTGCTCGGGACATGGATTTCTCCCTGCGGTCGAAATATCTGACTTTTAGAAAATATTATTATTTAAAGGTCTAATTATTTTAGCATCGGAGGATTGCAATACCTCCAAAATGTCCGAATCGATGATTGGCACTCGGTGTGGAATGACTGCCTTTTGTCCTGATGAGCAGGATCAATGTTTGATTTTCTGCCATTCCTCTTGGTAGTTCTTCTCAAAATCAGGGCATCGATCAGGTGTATGACATTTTACGCATAATGCCCTGTCGGGTTTTTGCTCAGGCAGAGATTCCGTATCCTTCAAATGCCGGGCGCTGTTCCCATGGCACGAGTCGCACTGAACATTTGTCAATTCCGGCTGCTGGAGCTCCATGGTAAAACCGCCTTCCTGCTCAAAGCGTGTGGTGTGACAGGCAAGACAATCCGGATTGAATTGTCGTGATTTTTTAACAAGCGTCTCAAATGCCCTGGGCATGATCCGATGCCTGCCATATACTGAACTGTTCGGAATGGCATGTTTCGCAGGCTCGGGCGTTAAGGGACACTTCAACCTCTTCTTTCTTGGTTGAAGAATAAAGAGAAGTCACCTTGTCATTGTATTGGTCAATCATGGCCTTTACCCGTGTATCATCGGAAATAGCGGGTCCAAGGGGCACCAGCTCGTTTTCTGCCGTCCTGGTTCCGTCGGAAGCAAACGTAATCTCAAACATGCCTTGATATTGGCCCTTTTCGCCGGACTGCACAATAAAGGTATTACCCGCATTATAGGGTTTTTTAATCTTTTGTTTGTGGTGCCCTCCTACTATAAGATCTATACCAGGGATCCTTCGAGCGACGACCCAATTCCGTCCCATGTCGTGATGGGTCATGGCAATTATGATATCCACCTTCTTGCCCTTGAGTTCTTTGACCACGGATTCCGCTGATTGAATAAGGTCCATAACTAATATCTTGCCGCCGGAGATCTCTTTCAGTTTGGCGGCCATATCGGATGTATCCCCCATTAGGCCGAAAATGCCGATTTTTTTGCCGTTGATTTCTTTAATAATATACGGTTTGAAAATAGGTGAGTTAGTCTCATCCACCAGATTGGCGGAAACAAAGGGAATATCATATGTTTTTTCCAGGACCTTGAGATAATCCAGGCCTAAAGCCAGATCCAGTTCCCCCACATTTATCGCATCAATACCGATGCTTTGATAGACCCGAGCGATCAAATCAGCTTTAAGTCTGGCCGAGGATTGGATGGATTCCTTGATTTGAATATGTTCATTCAGCAAGTCACCGGAATCAACAACGATCATATGACCCTGTTTTTTCCGGTATTGTTCAAGATACGTTGATTTTTTATATAGCCCACCGAGCATTTCTCCGGTTTCCATTCAACCGCAGGGCTCAAGGTATCCTTCAACATTATTGCTGTACGCAATAACGAGTTTGAAACCATCCTCTGCCGCTATGGAGTTATGCATTGATATGGTCAGCTTAAAGAGGATAACAGCGCTTAATAAAAATAATAAAGATAGCATTATTCTATTCATTTTTTTATTGCCTCCGGCTTATCTGAATCTGATATATAGACAGTTCTATGCTGATCCGAGTCTATTACTTGAATATTTCTTTTGCTGAACTTTTTTTCTTTTTAGATTCCTGGATCGATCCATTTACATGACCCCTCTATAATCCTAATTTTAGCAATCCTAATATAATCTCATCTTCTGATAAGTCAATTGTATTTATTCGCCAAATTCAGCCGTATGATATTGCGGCGGGGATTTCCTGTATTGATTGATAACGTTCACAAGTGTTGGCATGAGTATTGTGAACTGATATGAATATATGCATCAGTGGTATCCGGAATGTCCCATGGGGATCTCTTTTTTAGAGGCAAAACGCTTTAAAAATATTGAATATCGATTTCAGAATATCGAATATTGAAAGGGTCTAAACTTCATAATTCAAAATTCCTTGTTCAATATTCAATTATTATTTAAGCATTTTTACTTCCGAAAAGAGATCCTCATACGGTGCCGACGTTCGTCATCATGCGTGAACTTGGCTCGGTGGCAGAATTCTGGCCACTGATCGTTCCCGGAAACTCGCCAATGCTTTTGGGAACTTCTTTTTCCGACAATACATCTCAACCATTAACGATGAGTTGATGGACGCGGCGCGCATCGATGCGCCTCCGAATTTGGTATTTTCTGGCGTATCATTTTACCGATCATTTCACCGGGGATGGTCAGTCTGGGTTTGATCTTTTTCATGCTAAGCTGGAACAATTACCTGTACCCGCTCATATACCTGAAATCCCCTGGAAAACTGGACAATTACCGTGGCGATAAATGCCTTAAACGGTGGCGCAGGATTGACGAATTGAGCTCGACAAATGGCCATGTCTATAATAGAGCTAATACCCTTATTGATCATCTTCCTTATTTTCCAGCGCCGGTTTGTGGAAGGTATTACTGCAGGAGCAATCAAGGTTAAGCATAATTCAATGAGGCTTTACGTTCGATTCGCCCCAATGATTGGGAGCCATCAAACGGGATTGGGCTTCAGGTGGGGAAAGGATTGGCTCGTCTAATGTTTTATTTGGTGCTGATTATTACCCAGAACATTGGCCTGAAGAACGCTGGCCTGAAGACGCCCACTTGATGGCAGAGCAGGCTTTAATGTGGTGCGTTTGGCTGAATTTGCCTGGTCGAAATCGGGAACCGAGCGAAGGTCAATTTATTTTTGATTGGTTAGATCGGGCGATTGAGATTTCCTCGGTACGCAGGTTCCACGGTTGCTCCTGGGACGCCGACAGCTTCTCCACCTGCCTGGTTGATGGCAAAACAGGAAGACCTTTTCCTTGTTGAGCAGAGCGGTGTACGGCAGACCTATGGATTACGGCGGGAATATTGCCCCAATCATTCGCTTTACCGCCAATATACCGAACGCATTGTCAATCAAATGGCTTACCATTACAAGGATAACCCGGGCCTGTGATTGGTTGGCAAATTGATAATGAATTTGGAGACCGTTGTTTTTGCAGCATCTGCCGGACTGAGTTCCATAAGTGGC
>CAVZMS010000042.1:0-15253 GCA_963776085.1 uncultured delta proteobacterium | reverse complement strand
GCAGTAATTACAGGGGCAGGGAATGGCCTGGGCCGTGCGGATGCTATCAGCTTTGCCGCTCAGGGAGCGCGCGTGGTCGTTAATGACCTGGGCACTTCCCATGATGGTTATGGAGCGTCACATAGTCCTGCTGACCTGGTAGTTGAACAAATTCGGAAGGCCGGAGGAATTGCAGTTGCCAACCACGCCAGTGTTGCCGTAGAAGAAGGAGCCAAATCGATTATTCAACAGGCTGTTGATGAATTCGGACGCATCGATATTCTTGTGAATAATGCAGGCATCATTCGCCATCAGGATATTGACAAAATTCTTACGGAAGACTGGGACCTCACAATCAAAACGCATCTTTACGGCATGATGTACTGCACACGCGCAGCCACAGCGTATATGAAGAAGCAGAATTACGGACGCATCCTGTGCACATCTTCTCATATAGGTTTCGGCTTTCCTGGCCAGGCAAGTTACTCCACTGTCAAAGAAGGCATTGTTGGATTTGCCCGAACAGTTGCGCGTGAAATGGCCCAGCATGGCACTACCTGCAATATTCTGCGTCCTATCGCCGCCTGGCGGGGAACTGCGCCCGAGATGAAGCATCCGATGTTTGAAACCAACCAGCCGGAGGATGTAGCCGCTCTGGCCACCTATTTGGTCAGCGAAGCTGCGGATCATATCAACGGATGTATCTTTGAGGTGCTTCACGGACACGTCGGCATCTTTGTCGAGCCGCCGCCGGTGGAAAAAGTGCTTTCCAAGGATGGAAGCTGGACGGCTGAAGAATTGATGAAGGAGATTCCGCGAACCCTGACCGCCGGCAGATCACGTGAAAAATTTCCGTTCACGCTGCCTGATATGTTCAAAAAATTGATTGTGGAATAAGATAATTCTTCCGTCAGTCATAAAATATTAAGTGCGGAAGAGAACGAATTTTATCCGATCAAGAATGCGTTACAGGTAAATCCCTTTGATCCTTTGGACCCATAATAGAGCCGACGATCGCTTCCGCTCCGCTCATGCTGCCGCCCAAATCCACAGGGCCGCCAAAGATAACCGAATACAGCATCGACTATTCCACCTCCCAACTCCCCGTTTCCGATAACCTGTCAAGAGCCCTTCGGCCTTGAGCTCTGGGCCGAAAGGCCTCTAGGTCGAACGAGTGGCTTTATGTTGACGTAGAGTATCAGGATGCATATCCATCCTGATTTTGAAAATGAGAGATGGGACGAGCCTCCGGCCCGGACTACCTCGGCCTGGAAGCCTATGGGCTGGAAGCGCCCTGAGGGCGGATGTCTTAATGTAGCTGAATTTTTATTTGATATACAAGGGCAAATTCTTTATGCTCCATTGATCAAAAAGCGTGTTCTTATAAAATATTCCTCTCAATTCGGTTCTAAGGCCAGCGTAAAGTCGGACTTGTCATCCTTTATTCAAATAATGACTGCAAATTAAAATGCGTTGCCGTGCGCGATAATAAAAAGCTTGAAAAAAAACACAATCGATGGCACAAAGGACTCTGCGTTCATTAAAATCCGCTCAGGTTTATAGCTGAATTAGATGCTTTGTCATTCCGGTGGGCATTACAGGCCTGGCGCATGGCCGGCCTCCGTTGAACTGAAATAGGAGAAACTGAAAAATGGAAACAAAGCAGCAGCAAATGGCTGAATCGGCCGGCGCCCAAAAACAAATGGTCCTGGGGCTGGCTACCGTTTTCCTGACTTACTTCATCTATATGTTCTTTATCCAGATTCTGCTTTCCGCACTGCCTAAAATCGCCGCTGATCTGGATGGGATGCAATTGTATTCCTGGGGCGTCTCAATTCCTAACCTGGGGCTGGCTTTTTCGATGCTCATGGTTGGCAAGCTGTCGGATCTGTATGGAAGACGGCCTTTGCTTTTGGTATGTCTGGCCGTTTGCCTGGTGGGCACGATATGGAGCGCGTTGAGCTCAACCTTTGTAATGCTGATTATTGCCCGCACCTTTCTTTCCATAGGACAGGGAGGACTGGCACCTCTCTGTTTTTCGGTCCTGGGGGACATGTTCGAGCCTGTGCAACGAAGCAAATGGGTTGGCCTTCTCAATATCCCCGCGGGAGTCTTTGCCATGATCGGCCCCACTCTGGGGGGATGGTTCGTAGATAATCTCAGCTGGCGCTATATCTTCTGGTGCGCAGTACCACTTTTGATTGCATGCCTGGTACTGGTTTCGTTTGGATTATCCGGACGGACCCAGCATGCGGCGCCAAAGATCGATACTCGTGGCGCCCTATTGGCGGCAGTGGCTTCGTCAACAATGATCCTTGCATTTTCCATGGCCGGAACGATGTATCCCTGGTCCTCGATTCAGGTGATCGGATTGTTGGCCATATCCATTATCTTTGGGGCGCTTTTCGTGAAAGCGGAAGCCGTCGCGGAAGAACCTCTGCTGGATCTTCAGGTGCTCAAGAACCGATCCTTTGCTACCATTGCATCAGCTTGCCTATTCTCCTGTTTCGGAATGGTAGGACTAATGATTTACTACCCCCTCCTGATGCAAGGCGTTCAGGGCATCAGTGCAACGTCGACCGGACAAATCATGACTCCCGGCAACGTGTTGATGATCTTCCTCGGCGTGCTGGCGGGTTTCATACTCGCCCGCACAAAACGCTACAAATGGATGTTTGTTCTGGGTTACGGGATTACATTGGCGATTATGCTGTATTTTGATTTTCTTTGGCGCGGCAACCCCTATTTGGGCGTCATTTGTGGCATTCACTCTGGCCGGCATGGGCATGGGAGCTATTCCGACCTTGAATACCCTTGTTGCTCAATATGCCGTGCCCAAAAGGCTTTTGGGCGTGGCGATGGGTGCATTGTATTTCAGCGTCATGATAGGGCAGGCGATCGCACCTGCGATCCTGGGCTCTGCCATGAACATGAAATACAACAGTACCCTGAAAGCCGCACTCCCGGTGGAAGTGTCCCAATTGGCAGACAAAGCCACAATGACTTCTCTCGGCAATCCCCGCGTGCTTCTGTCGGAGTCGGCAATGGCTTCGCTTCGGGAGACTCTTGGTAAAACGAGCTCGAATGAGCAGGTGATTCTGGATCAAACGGTTTCGGCCATCCGGCTCTCTATGGAAGCCGGCCTGAGGATAATCTTTTTAATTGGTGCCGTGGCTATGCTGCTCACGTTTATTATCATATGCACTATTCCGGAGATTTCCATTGAGGCCCAAGAGGAGAATTTATCCCATCCCCTCAAATCTCGAACCTGATGGTTCATCAAAAGAGTACAGGAAAAATTAGGTTCGACTTATACAAAAGATAGGAGCCTGTCCCGGACCTGATCTGGGAAAGTGGACCCGCTGACTTGCCCAAAATGTTCCGGCGAGATGAAAGTAATCAGTTCAGTCCTTCTGTTAAAATCATACCTCCACTAACTACATTTTACTGTGACACCATCGAAACCGCGGTTAATAAATCCGGCATGCGAAAGCACTGCAACAATATACAGCGTCCGAATATATATTGACACACAATAAGTAACTCTCTATACTCCGTTCAACAAAAAGCGCGTTCTTATCAACTCAACTTATGACAAAGATATTAGGCATAATGGCGATTGTTGGCATTTCGATTCTTGTCGGGATTGCCATCAACTGTTTCATTTGTTACCTGTTGCAACAATGCTACAAACGTATACCTCCGCAATTCCGCAAACAACAGCCCGGCATGGTGTGGCTATTGGTGATCCCGTGTTTTTCGATTGTGTGGAATTTCTTCGTTTATCCGCCCTTGTCCAGATCGTTCAAGGCATACTTTGATTCTATCAACCGAACACATGTCGGAGACTGCCAGGAAGGCATTGGACTTGCCTACTCGATCTGCAGTGCGGTTTCCATCATTCCATTCCTGGGCTGTCTGACAGGAATTCCCGCTCTGGTCTTGTTGATTATTTTCCTTATTAATACGAATGATCTTAAGAATCAGATCCCGGAAGTTTGAGTTGTATTTGCAATGCTCAGATTAAGCGGTCAAATGTGGGGCATGATTGCTGCATTGGCAGTCGTGGCCGGGAGTATAGTCTTTACGCCAGCCACGCTGCCTGGCGTGGACCTCTGTCTCTTCCATCGGCTGACAGGATTGCCTTGCTCGGGTTGTGGCGTTACCAGGTCGCTTTGCTGCATATCTCATGGTGAGTTTGCACAAGCCTGGGACTTTAATCCCCTTGGCTACCTTATCTATGCTGTGATGATTGTTTTGTTGCTCAGACCCCTGATTGCATGGCGGCTGCCTGGCCTGGAAAAGCGAATTCGAGGCTGGAAAGGCCTCCGTGCGCTTCCGATATATGTAGCAGCGCTTTTTGTATTATTCGGCCTCTGGCGCATCTTTCGAATTATCGCCTCATCTGTATAAGACCAAAGGCTCCAAGTCTCCAAGCATTCCGGGGCTACTTGCGGCATTGCTTTCGTATTTGATGAAGCACTTCTTCGCCGTAATGTTCCGGCTTCGTCAGACAAATTCCGGAAATACGCAGCAGCGCTTCAGGTGTGGTCGGCTGTTCTCTGGCCAGATCACGCAGGGTAGCGTCGTTGAACACACTTGTTAACTTTAGCCAATTCGCACGTGATTAAGGAGAAAGAGGATTCAGTTTGAATGATAGTAAGTTAAAAAGCTAACAGCGTCCCTATTTTATATATGTAGACCCGGAGTATCTCTCCGAGGCGTAGGCTCTCCGAGCCGGAGACCGAAGCCATATCCATCCTGATTTTGAAAATGAAAGATGGGACGAGCCTCCGGCCCGTAGGGCCTACGCCCCGGAGGGCGGATAGGTCTTAATGCGGCTGAATTTTTTTGACACACAACTGCAAATTCTCTATACTCCGTTCATCAAAAAGCGTGTTCTTATAAAAAATTCCAAAAAATTGTAAGGGATGGTACAATGGCTGAAAATAAACTGACGAATAATGCTGGAGCGCCGGTAGCGAACAATCGAAATATCTGCCCCGGAGGGACAATGAATAAACAACCAATGCATTTCATCATTTTAATGCTTTCTGTTGTGTTCTCGATGACAGCTGTCATGCCGCAGCCGATCTTTGCTCAGACAAATAAGGGTATCGAACTCTGCAACTCATGGGAGTTTCAAGAAGCGGAGAAGGTCCTTCGTGAAGCTTTGAAAACCAATCCTGAGGATATCCAGGCCAGTTACTATCTTGGCTTGTCTGTTCTTATGCAGGATAAGCACAGCGAAGCGCTCGATATCTTATTAAAAGTAAAAGATCACCAGGATAAAGCTGGACAAGCCCGGTCAGCTGTCCCGGATGAGTATCAAATCCAGATAGCTTTAGCGCGGGCGCACTTGGAATTAAAACAGAATGATGAAGCGTGGAAGAACCTCGAGTCCGCAAGAAAGGAGCACGCCAACGGTGTCGAGGTCTACGTTTATCGTGGTGTTTACTACCTCAACCAGGAAAATGTGCAGAAGGCTATCAAGGAATTGGAAAAGGCGATGAGTCTGGACGAGAATAATGTCTACGCGCATTATTATGCGGGACACGCCTATCTCCGGACCGGCAATCCGGCCAGAGCTGTGAACATGTTTAAGATCTTTCTCCAGCTGGCGCCGTTTGCTCCCGAAGCCACAAAGGCAAAAGCTCTCATCGATGCCCTTTGTTGATCGTCTAGGCCCGAACTGAGACAAAGATAAATTGCCTTCAGGGACGAGATGGTTGTTTCTTCTTGCCGGGACCTGACGCTACTTTTTTACAGTATTAAACCCAGCTCGTCGAGTTCCCGTCACAACATCCTGCGGCTGAATTTTATTTGACACACAAGGGCAAATTCCCTATATTCCGTTCATTAAAAAACGTGTTCTTATAAAAAATCAATGGTCCAGCTATGCCAATGGGATTCCGGTCTGAATGGCCCCTTTTGCCCATACCCGATAGCAGCACACTGCTCAGGTTTGTCTGAGCATGACCACCAAGCACATGCAATTTTTTTGTGGCCTGTTTGGGCTTATGCAGTTTTTGTTTGGAACATTTATGAAAGACTTCGTATTTGTTAAGAAAATGTTAAGTCGGATAGTTTGCGGAGCGGCACATTTTCTGAACATGCGGTTTCTGAATGGGGTAGTCATGAATTACTTATATTGTTTGTCAACAGTTAGGGTGGTAGGAATTGCCAGTGTGATTGCTATTATCCATTTTATTCAAGTGCATCAGGCCTTTGCGCAAGCTCCAAAAGCGCAAGCTTTCCACATTAATGAGCGCATTAGCATCGATGGCAGGCTGGATGAGCCAGCATGGAAATCAGCTACTCCAATCGGAGACTTGATCCAGGTTCTGCCCAAGGAAGGAGATAGTCCCAGCGAAAAAACTGACGTTCGCATACTCGTCGACAGCGAAGCACTCTATTTCGGCATAACCTGCTTCGACCATACACCTTCCTCTATCATCGCCACTCAACTCACACGAGATGCGGAGCTGGAGGCGGATGACAGTATTTCAGTTGTGATTGATCCGTTCTTTGATCAACGCAACGGTTTCTTCTTTGACGTCAATCCTTCAGGCGCGCGTACAGACGGGCAGATCTCCAACAACGCTGAGTTTGCAGGCCTGGATTGGGATGGGATCTGGAATGCTCATGCTCGCATAGCCAATGAAGGTTGGATTGCGGAAATTGTCATTCCCTTCAAAACTCTGCGCTTCAAACCCGGCCAGTCCGTGTGGGGTTTGAATATACAGAGAGTGATTAAAAGATATAACGAGACGAATCGCTGGTCTGGCGCCCGTCGGGACATCTGGCTGAACAATCTGGCGGAAGCAGGTCAGTTGGAAGGCCTGCCGGACGTTCATCAGGGAATGGGGCTCGATATCCGCCCATACGGCTTGATTATGCGGAAAGAGGGAAACGACTGGAAAGTGGATGGCGGCCTGGATGTTTCCAAAAACCTAGCGCCCAATCTCAACGCTTCGTTTACCTTGAACACTGATTTTGCAGAAACCGAAGTCGATGCACGGCAGGTTAACCTGACGCGCTTCGATCTTTTTTATCCCGAAAAGAGGGCGTTTTTTTTGGAAGGCGCGGGCGTTTTTGACACTGCAACTGGCGGTGGCCTGAGTTTCTTCCCCGACCTGATACCCTTTTTCAGCCGACGCATCGGCTTAGTGGAACAGAACGGAGTATCGACGGAAGTGCCTATCATTGCGGGCGGAAAGATCACCGGCAGGCAGTCCCGATTTAACATTGGCCTTGTGGATGTTCAAACTGACGAAGTCGATGAAATAGGGCTCAAAGGCCAGAATCTGTTCGCCGCACGAGTCAGCCGTGATTTCTGGCGGCAGTCCTATGTAGGCGGCATTTTCACGCGCGGCAATCCCTTGGGGACGGGAGAGAATACTCTGATCGGCGCCGACGCGCGCTTTGCAACTTCCAATTTCAGAGGAGATAAAAATCTAAGTCTTAGCCTTTTCCTTTTCCGCACCAGCGATGAATTCAGCGACACCTCCGATTATGCCGGTGGATTTTCCATCGATTACCCTAATGATCGATGGCTTTTAGGCCTCACCTGGAAACAAATTGGGGAGAACTTTAATCCTGCTCTTGGATTCGTCCCCAGAACAGGCATACGCAAGATAAACGGAGCGATAATGTTCAGACCGCGGACGGAAAAGGCAGGAATAAGGCAATTCACTTTCCATGCATTTCCTGAGCTGATCACTGACCTGCACAATCGAGTGGATAACTGGAGAGTCGACATTTCTCCCTTTGAGGTCGAATTCAATTCAGGCGATCTTTTTGAGATCGGGATTTCGCCGCAATTCGAGCGCTTGCTATTCCCTTTCACCTTCATCAACAGCGGAGTTACAGTTCCTATGGGCTCCTATCAATACACTCGATATGGCACAAGAATTGAAACGGCTACCAAGCGGCCGTGGGTAGTCAATCTTGAAGCTTACTTTGGAGGTTTTTACAACGGGACTAGAAGAGATCTGAAGTTTGGACTCACTCTGAAACCCAGTCACCACCTTCTTCTTGGGCTCGGGGTAGAGCGAGCCGATGTAGATCTGGTTCAAGACAGGTTTTTTACGCAGCTTTTCTCCCTGCAGGCAAATTACAGCTTCTCTCCCAATATCTCTTGGGCCAACCTGATTCAGTATGACAACGAATCGAGGATCCTTGGTTTCCAGACGCGTTTCCGCTGGATTCTGCAACCGGGCAACGATCTTTTTCTGGTGCTGAATCGCGGCTGGTATAAAACCTTTGAACATGACTATGTGTCACAGTTCGATCGCGGAACCGTCAAACTGCAATATACTTTCCGCTTTTAACGGAGGCCACGGCCAGACTCGATCTCTTTGGATTTAGAATCATGGCCTATTCCATTCCCTGTTCCGTCGGAGACAAGTGAATGTACATGATGACCGAGCTGATCCTATTTTCTCCGTTGATCATATATGCCTGCCTCCGCGTCCGGAAACTCATCCCGAAACCTGCTCTGAAACACGCATTCGTGCTTTTTTATATCTTCCTTTTTCTCGGGTACCCGCTCGCGGAGATGCTCTCTCATCGGGAGACAAACAGTTGGGTCCGCTATCCGATGATCGGCGGGTATTACTGCCTCCCCTATCTGCTATACATAACACTGTGCGTAGCGGCGATCGACCTTGCGATTGCATTGATGCGGGGGGTGAAGTTGCTTCGACCCGAGACTGTATCCAGCACA
This sequence comes from uncultured delta proteobacterium, assembly GCA_963776085.1. Classification (GTDB taxonomy): domain Bacteria; phylum Desulfobacterota; class DSM-4660; order Desulfatiglandales; family HGW-15; genus CAVZMS01. The sequence goes on along the minus strand of CAVZMS010000042.1, from coordinate 6,546 downwards.
GGATTCCGATTTGCCTGTCTTGGTTGTTATCTTGCAATCCCGGTGATGATTGTTTTTGCGGGAGCGCTAAACAACAACCGCCTGTGGATAAAGGAATATTCAATCGAACTCCCTCGAAAAGCCTCAACCATCAATGAGCTGAAAATTGTTTTTGCATCGGATTTCCACCTGGGACAGGTCACGAATGATCACCTCCTTGAGAGATTTGTCACCAAGGTCAACGCCCTGCATCCCGATATTGTTCTGATCGGAGGCGATATACTGGAGGGACATGGCAATGAAAACCTGACTGTGTTCGAAACACAGTTCCGTAGACTCAGGGCAAAGTATGGCGTCTATGCCGCACCCGGCAATCACGAAAGGTATCGAGGTAGCTCGAGTGATTTCTTTAAGCAGTCCCGGATGCATCTTCTTGAGGATAGCGTCGAAAAAATCGACGGCTATTTTTATCTGATAGGTCGCCGATACGGGCGCTTCTCAAAAAGGAAGTCTATTGGGGATCTTCTGAAGGCCGCTCCCGAAGATCTGCCTATTATCCTTCTGGATCATAGTCCAATGGACTTTGAAAACGTCAGCAGAACCCGCGTGGATCTGCAATTGTCCGGCCACACTCATAATGGCCAGCTGTTTCCCGTGAACCTTGTGGTTATTCCATTTCAATATGAATTCTCCTGGGGAACCAAGATAAAACGCAATACTCGTTTTATCGTAAGCAGCGGTGTCCAGGCGTGGGGACCACCGGTCAAAACAGCCTGATCCGACTTGAATTCCACCTATATTAAGATAAATTCTAAATAATTTTCTGCTCCATAATGATGAATCCTGTTAAAAATACTTGTAAAATGAATCCTAAAAATGCTTTATGACATTAGAATATGACAATATTTTACTCAAGGAGGCATATAAATTATGGCAGACACTGCAGCATTAAAAGCAAAAGTCGATGAATTAGGCGAAAGAAAATGGGATGACAAAGGCCTGGAAGCGAGAATGAGAAAATTGATGAAAGACGGAATCCCCAAGAAGAAGCTGGATCCCAAGTATATGAAAGCCCATAAAGCAGAAATTCTGGATCACGTCGAACGCTTGGCTGAAGAATACAATTATTACCTTAAGAATTGCGCCCAGGGAACCGCGCTTGCGTTATTCGAAGAGTTTGGAATAGGCAGCATGGAAATAATTAAAGCCCTTACGCCGTTCCCGGGAGTAGGCGGCACAGGGGATATGTGCGGGGGCATCACAGGAGTTTTGATGGCATTCGGCCTTTTCTTCGGCATTGACGACAGGACAAATCCCCAGCATACGGACATAGTTATTAAACTTTCTCAAAAATTCATGGCCAAATTTGAAGGAAAGTTGGGCTATATGTATTGCGCGGATATAATCGAAAACATAATATTGGGATATGCCATTAATCCGGGCGAAAGCGATCAGGCTATGATACAGTTCGGGCATGACAAAGGCTTTGAAAAATGCGGCCTGCCTCCGGGAATCGGCGTGAGACTGGCAGCCGAGTTTATGATAGACAGCATGAAGTAAAGTAACATAAAGGCATATACTTCGAACATCCTCCGCTGAAGAATGATTTTATACTGTAAAAATTACCGGCTTATTTAAAAAACAATATATTTATTCCATTAAATAAATACATGGTGTATTCACCCTTTGACTATAAAAGGGGGAATCTTAACTTTTCCATAAAGAGACTGAATCCCGGTAAAAAAATAACAATATTAAATACAATTAAACGATAAAAACCCCGCAACAAGGAAAATGAGTATGGAAAAGAAACGGAACTATCCGTATTATATTGAAAACCCGACAGAACATGACAGGGTGAGACAATTCCTGAATATTTTCGCCGCGATACTGGAGACATCAAGCTACAGGTATATCCTTGACCTTTATTCGAGGGTGACCATGAAGTGTTCCAGGTGCACGTCCGAGTGCCAGATATATTCAGTCACTAAAGATCCTAAAGACATCCCATGCCACAGAAGCAATATTCTGTTAAGAATTTATAAACGTCATTTTACTTTAAGTGGATGGCTGAAGGCGAAACTTACCGGCGGAAGCGAGTTGACCGAAAAGGATATTGATGAAATTCTTGAATCATACTGGAACTGTAATGGATGCGGGAGATGCGTGCTTTTCTGCCCGCTTGGGATAGATCATAGGATTATCCTTAGGCTAGGCCGGTATATACTTAGCGAGATGGGAATTGTTCCGAAAAACCTACTGGTTTCCACAAGAGAGCAATTGCAGGGCGAGACAAGAAATTCGTCGAAAGTTCCTCTCAAGGGATTAAGAAATTCTCTTGAATTCCTCGAAGAAGAAATTGAAGAAATAAAGGGAGTAAAGATAAAATTTCCAATTGAGGTGTTCGACGCCGAATACGCGTTCTTTACGCCCGTAAGCGATTATCTGGTTGAACCGGATACTCTTATGGGAATCGGGTGCGTACTGCATGAAGGCAAAGTGAGTTGGACCATAGCCGGCCAGAATTTCGACGGCGTCAATTACGGCCTGTTCTACAGCGACAGCGTGCTCGGCGACGTGATTCGCAGCCTGATCAATGAAGTCAGAAGGGTCAGGGCTAAAAAAATCCTGGTTGGCGAATGCGGGCATGCGTACAGGGCCATAAAGGACTTTCTCCCGACGTACAACGACGGTGAAGAAATACCTGTAGTAAACATTATGGAGCTTACGCTGCAGCTCATTGAAGAGGGCAAAATTGTACTTGATAAGGATATTGTAAAACAGAAGATAACATATCACGATCCCTGCAATATTACGCGCCTTGACAGGCTTATTGAGGAGCCGCGAAAAATAATAAAGCATTTCATAAAAGATTTCGTGGAATTGGAATCTCACGGATAAGTATGGCTTGTGCTGCGGGGGAGGCGGCGGCACTGTCGCGGTCGACGAGATGCATCCCTACAGGATGGAGATCTCCGGAAAAAAGAAAGCCGAAGAATTCAAATCATCAGGCGCGGATATAGTGATAACCCCGTGCTCCAACTGCAAGAAGCAGGCCGGTGAGCTGATAGCGCATTACAAGCTTCCGATGAGGCATGCCGGGCTGCATGATCTCATATTCGAGGCTATTAAAATGAAAGGCGGTAAATGACATGGCGCAGATGATCGATTTCTTTATGGGTCCTTTTTTCGCGTTTTCTGCGTCTTTGATGATACTGGGACTTTTGCGTTTATTTATTATAACAATACTTGACATGAGAAACGCCTTCATGAATGCGGGAGATAAGAATATCCGGTTTTTGAAGGTTATTAAGGAAACAGTCGGGTGGATGCTGCCGGGGAAAAACACGGTAAACACCGCTGTTATTTTCAGCGTAATCTCATACGTATTTCATATAGGACTGATTATAGTACCTGTTTTCCTTTTTGAACATATCATTATATGGAAACACATATTCAAATTCGGCTGGCCGGCTGTCGGAAAGGCGGCTGCTGACATTTTAACCCTGATAACCATTATATCGGGATTAATACTTCTTGGATACCGGATTTTTTCGAGAACGAGAAGAAATTTAAGCGCAGCAAGGGATTATTTTTTCCTGATACTGATACTTGTTATTTTTGTCAGCGGATACCTGATACCGGGATCATTTCCGTTCTTAAGCTTTGAATCAAGAATGCTTATTCATGTTCTCTGCGGTAATTTGATAATGATAATATTCCCTTTTACACGACTTGCCCATTGCGTTCTTTATCCCCTGATAAGGCTGGCATCCGCTATTGCATGGCATTTCCCTTCAAACGCGGGCAGGGAGCTAAACAAATTGCTATACGGCGAGGAGAATAAAAAAATATGACAATTGACAAGGATAACGGCAACAATAATGGCGGACAGTTCGAAAAGCCGGACTATTTTAGACCATCGAGCGTGAAACTCGGGGGAGAGAGACATTTTATATTAACAATCGGGATTATTATAATTATTTTTGTCATTACGGCTGTATTGGCCGGATTATCCGAATCGTCCGGGAGGACGGATAATCCGGTAAAGGATGCGGTAGGCTGGGAAACATTGAGGATCGACGGCAATAGGAACGGCAGGTATGTGGAGTTTGACCATGAAGCCCATAAAGCGCTTGCGGGCAAAGGCGAAACCGGATGCAGGACGTGCCATCATTTGAGCTTGCCTAACGACGGGCCTTCTTCATGCTGCCAATGCCATAAGGACATGGAAAAAACAACATCGGTCTTTGATCATAATTATCATGCGAAGATACATCCCGGAAATTCATGCAGGGAATGCCATACCGTCAATAATGAACAGGGACAGGAAGTAAAACAATGCAGCGTTTGTCACAAGGAATATAATAAGGATATTCAGTATTATACCAAAGCGCGGGGTTATAAACAGGCCATGCATGCGAACTGCATGGGATGCCATGAAAAAGAGGATGAAAAATTAGGAGAAAAGATGCTCAGCGACTGCGGCTTTTGCCATGGGAAGAATTATTAATTATCATATAAAAAATATTAAAATATATATATAAATTTGAATTTGAGGAATTTTATTTAATTCTGAGGCTTAATAATAGTTATTGCATTTTATCGCCACTTTAATTCAGTGTCGGCAATTAAAAATAAGTTAGTTCAAAGGAAGGAGATTTTTTATGTCACAAATGGAAATGGCAGGCATAATGCTTGAAGTAGACGAGAATGGTTTTATGCAGGAAACTCCCAAATGGAACCAGGAAATTGCGAAAGCATACGCTCAAAAAGAGAATGTAAATGAATTAACCGACGATCACTGGAAGGCGATCAATTATCTCAGGAATTATTATCTTGAATTCGGCATTTGCCCGATGATCAGAAAACTCATCAAGGAAACGGGACTTAATCTAAGCAGATTGTACGAACTGTTCCCGGAAGGTCCCGCGAACTCGGCCTGCAAATGGGCGGGAGTGCCCAAGCCAACTGGTTGTGTTTAAGGTTACCAAATTAAAGATCGGCGTATTAAATAAAAAAATTCCGCAGGAATAAACGGCGGAATTTTTATATTTTTTGTGGTATGCGATTGTAAATACTATAAAGGAGGCGCGATGAAATCCAAATTTGCATTTTTGTTTATTATCTTTTTTGTATTTATTTTTACAGGGAGCGGACAAGAGCAGCCCTGCTATTTCATAATGCTGGCGGATCCGCAATTCGGCATGTATGAATTAGATAAAGGTTTTTCCAGGGAAACCGCCAATTATGAATTTGCAGTTGCAGCTATAAACCGGCTGAAACCGGCATTTGTAATCGTTCTTGGCGATCTTGTCAATAAAAGCGGCGATAAAGGGCAGATCGATGAGTTTTTGAGAATTTCCCGGAAAATCGATCCTTCCATCCCGATCCATTTTGTTGCAGGCAATCATGACGTAGGCCACGAGCCCACCCCGGAGATGCTGGATTCCTATCGCCAAAACATCGGTCCGGACTATTATTCATTTCGTTCGGGTCCCATTTACGGCATCGTTCTGAATTCGGCTTTGATATATGAACCGCGGAAGGTCGAGGCCGAATATGAGAAACAGAATTCCTGGCTTAAAAAGGAATTGGAAAAGGCAAAGGCGTCGGGGGCTCCCCAGATCATCATCTTTCAGCATCATCCCTATTTCCTCGGCAATGCAGAGGAACCGTTCCAATCTTGGAATATACCTCCGGATCGTCGCCGGCCGTTGCTGGAATTATTGCACAGTTATGGCATACGCTATGTCTTCGCCGGGCATGTTCACAGGAATTCTACGGCAAAAGACGGAGAACTTGAAATGACCGGCACAGGGCCCGTGGGAATGCCTATGGGCCCCGATGATTCGGGGATTCGCCTGGCTTCGGCAACAGCTGAGGGTGTTCAGCATTGCTATTTTTCTTTTGGGAGAATGCCTGATCGACTGGCATTAAAGTGACAGGAGGATCATCAACGATGCGCGCATCCGGAAATGTCTTGTTCCATTCGAATTTTATGCTGTTGAAGGGGCATGCCACCATGCAGTAGCGGCACCCGATGCATTTGGACGGATCATTATATACGATTCCGGTTTCAGGATCTTTGATCATTGCGCCCACTGGGCATGCGGATACGCATGAGAAGTGGACCCCACTGACTTGCCCGAAATGTTCTCCTACCAAAACCACAGGGCCGCTAAAGATAACCGAATACAGCATCGACTATTCCACCTCCCAACTCCCCGTTTCCGATAACCTGTCGAGAGCCCTTCGGCCTTGAGCTCAGGGCCGAAAGGCCTCTAGGTCGACGTAGAGTATCAGGATACATATCCATCCTGATTTTGAAAATGAAAGATGGGACGAGCCTCCGGCCTGTAGGGCCTACGCCCCGGAGGGAGGATAGGTCTACTCAAATTTCCTTAACTTTCAGTCCTCCCATTAAAATAAGGCTCCTTGTAACCGCCTTGGAATCCGCACCCTTGCACTTCAGAATTCTTAAACCCAGCTCGTCGAGTTCCCGCCACAATATCATGCAGCTGAATTTTTTTTGACACACAACTGCAAATTTCCTATACTCCGTTC
>CAVZMS010000041.1:0-18429 GCA_963776085.1 uncultured delta proteobacterium | reverse complement strand
GGAGGACCGCCCACGGTGCCTGAAGTCCAGATCGCCAGTCTTGCCGTCGTAGTATTACACAACGTTGACCCCTCCTGGCTGCCAACAGAAAAGGCTGTCGTTATGGATGCCGTGAGCCAGCTTGTTACAGCATTGACAGCCGAAGGCCACCGGGTCTTCGAGGCCCCTGTAACCAATGCGGATCTCGCCGCTGCCCTGGCGCCCTTTGATCCTGACAGCCACATCGTTTTCAACTGGTGCGATGAGCTTCCGGGCATACCAAAGAGCGAGATTCAGGTGGCCATGCTTCTGGAACAATTGGGATATACCTATACCGGTTCGCCCCCCGAGACCCTGTCCCTAAGCTGGGACAAGGGGGCTGTCAAGTCCTGGCTATCAGAGCACGGGGTGCCTACACCTTACGGTCAGATTGTAAATGCTGCCACCTTAGATAGTTGGCATCGTTTCCCGGCCATTGTAAAGCCGGTCTTTGAACACTACAGCGTGGGGATCGACAGCAACGCGGTGGTGCTGGATAAAAAGGAGTTAAAGAAACGAATGGCCCATGTTAGGGAAGTATTCGCCCAGCCAGCCTTAGTAGAGGATTTTGTCGATGGTCGGGAATTCCATGTAACGCTTTGGGGAAACAGTCGGGTAGATATGCTACCCCCTGCGGAAATGGATTTCTCTGTTTTTCCCGATGTGAGGGACCGTCTTTGCACCTTTGATTCCAAGTTCACACCAGGATCGCGACATTATGAGGGGATAGAAACTGCTTATCCCGGCCCCTATGAGCTGAAGCCCAACTGGCCAATCTTAGAAGACGTCATATGATGCCTACAGGCAGCTGGGTTGCCGTGATTACGCCCGGATAGACCTACGGCTTCGCGATGAGGTCTTTTACGTCTTGGACGTCAACCCCAACGCGGATATCAGCCCGGATACCAGTCTGGCTTATGCTGCGGAAGCTGCCGGCATGGGTTATGGTGCATTTGTCAGTCAACTTATCGGCTTGGCAAGCGCCCGTCACCTTGGGGGGAAAGGCATTGGAGGTTAAGTCATGACACCATATGAACAGGGTGGTCTTGACGGCCTGTGCGCCATCTATAGCATCGTAAATGCCGCACGGATCATCTCAGGTATCCGGGATGCAGAGGCAAAGGTGCTGTTTCGGAAAATACTGGAGTACTTGGAACAGTCCCGGGATCTGAGCCGACTGCTTTCCGAAGGAATCGGACTGATCACTATCGGCAGCATTCTTCGCGATGTGGTTGGCGATCTTATTCCCCACCGAAGTATACCCTATAAGAACCTGCCCCAAACACCGCTCGACGAATTCTGGAACGAGATGATACACTTCCTCTATAACGGCAACCAAAGGACTATTTTGATATGCCTTGGTGGGCCTATGTGGGACCACTGGTCTATCGTACATGAAATTACGGTCCGGCAGATCCACTTTTTCGACTCCCATAAGCTGCGTCGACTCAACCGCACCCGATGCACCACCACACGTAGCACATCCCGGCGCCCCCATGTACTGTCCCCTACACACACCTACTTCCTGTCCCTGGAGCCTCAATAAAGAAGTACCCGTTCCCGTCACAATGTTTATGATGGCGGATGGTGTGGGGAGGGGAATAAAATACTCCCCTTTATCCATGTAGATCATAATAGTAACTCAGATCAAGACATAAATGATTGCACTTAGCCACCCGAAAGCAAACAGTACGGGCGCAGCTAAAAGATAGTATTTTGAGGGTATAGATCCGATTATTTTCAACCACCGGGGGGCTAATGAAGATACATGTTTTACATAGTGTACTTGAAATCTGATGTCGTCGGGATATTTCTTGGATAGTTCCATCAGTTTCAACTGTCATAATATTTGATATAGGGCTGTTCTGCCAATTGAGAGGGTCCAAATTAGGCAAAGGAATGCGTTCCATAAAAAATAGGAAGGTTTCTTGGTATTAAACCACCACACTTCACCTCTCTTCATTATTCACATCTCCGAATGTGACTTCAGCCCATTCAAGCGCTTCAGATTCTCTGACTTCATCAGCAATGGCGGAATGATAATTCCAGATCGTAATACGTTAGGTCGCAATTAAATGAGTCATAATTTTTTATTGTCAATCGGGCGGTTTTGCGCTTTAATAGCATTAAATTCTGTTTCATTACTGTTCGAAATAGAAGTGAATTCATGTGCGGCTCTGCTGTGAAACCGCTTTTGGAAAAGAGTGATTCTGTTTTTGGAGAAGGATATGAAGGTTGCTGCGCCCTGATTTCCATCTATGGTTATACTTGTTTTGATCGGGACAGGTTGTTCGAGAGAAAAGGCCCCCTCATCTCCAGAAAAGGCGGCAACAGTAAGACAGCCTATCCAAATGCCTGTTCAGGAAAAGGCTGAGACTTTGACAGTTGACCTGAGTACAACGTCCTGAGCCTGCTGCAAATACAGAATCGAAGAAGACAGTCGCGACGGTCACGGAAAAGAAACCGGAAAAGAAATCTGAAGGCCTTAAACAGGAAGAGAAGGGGTACTACATTACCGAAAAGGGTGATAGCCTTTCAAAGATAGCGGGGAGAAAGGATATATACGGGGACAGATTAAAATGGCCGATCATATATCGCCTTAACATGAAAGAACTTGACGAAATAGCAAAGGATGCGAATTTCCCGGACACGGAGATCCCCGCGGGGACCAGGCTGAAGATTATCTCACAGACAGATGCACGCGAGAATTTAAAAAAGAGGGCCAAGGATTACTGGATTATCAACGTAATATCATTACCGGAAGAAAAAAGCATTGTGCCTTATGCTGTGAAACTCATCAGGAACGGCTATCCGGCCTATATAACTCGTGTTGATATTAAAGGAAAAGAATGGATGAGGCTCAGGGTCGGATTTTTCGGACAGAAAGAAGAGGCGGAAGAGAACGGGAAAAAGTTAATGGACCTGCTTGATGTGTCTGATATCTGGACCACCAAGGTAGGGGATATTGAACGTGGGGAGTATGGCGGGTATTGATATGAAAGATAAAAAGATCATTGTCGGTGTGACTGGGGGCATTGCGGCCTACAAGGCGGCGGAGCTGGTGCGGATACTTGTGAAGGCCGGCGCTGAAACTCGGGTCGCCATGACGGCCAACGCTACCAGGTTTATCTCACCCCTGACCTTGGAGACCCTTTCCGGGAACAAGGTTATCTCAGACATGTTCAATCCTGAGACCCATCCCATAGCACATATTACATGGGGCCAGGAGTCGGATCTTGTCATAATAGCACCGGCAACCGCCAATTTTATAGCGAAGATGGCCAATGGAATAGCGGATGATTTTCTTTCCACCATGGTGCTGGCATCTACCGCAAAGATACTTGTCTGTCCTGCCATGAACAGCCGGATGTTGGTAAACTCCTGTCACCCAGGAAAATATCAGGCGTATTCGCGAAAGGGGATGCGTGGTTATGGAGGCAAGAGAGGGAGAGCTTGCCTGCCGTACGGAAGGCCGCGGCCGGCTGCCGGATCCGGAAGAGATAGCTGAACAGGCCAGGTTGATGCTTGCCGAGCAGGATCTTATCGGCTTAAGGATCGTTGTTACTGCCGGCCCGACAGTAGAACCGATGGATCCGGCGAGGTATATCTCAAACAGGTCCACAGGAAAGATGGGCTACGCCCTGGCTAGGACGGCCGCGATGAGGGGAGCCTCTGTTACCCTGATAAGCGGGCCAACCGCGCTGCTTCCTCCCAGTGGCGTCAAGTTCCGTGGAGTGAAGAGCGCTGAGGAGATGAGGGAGGCGGTCTTTGACTGCCTTGGCGATTCGGATGTGATTATCAAGGCGGCGGCCGTCTCCGATTACAGGCCCAGGGAGAGATCTGCGCGTAAGATCAAGAAGGGGGCGGAGTCACTGTCCATTGACCTGGTGAAAAACCCGGATATCCTTTCAGAGCTTGGAAAGGCCAAGGCGGATTACGGATATATCCTGGTGGGTTTCGCGGCGGAGACGGAAGATATATTGGCCAACGCCACGGAGAAACTCCGGGAGAAAAATCTGGATATTATCGTTGTAAACGATATTACTCGTGAAGACGCCGGATTTGAGTCAGACACCAATCTTGTCAAGATCATACACAGAGACGGGAGCAGGGAGGACCTGCCCCTGATGTCAAAAGACGAGGTTGCCGACCGGCTTCTGGATCGGATCAAGGCATTAAGAGAGAACGGTACATGAATCCCGCATCGGAATTGAGGGAGATTACCAGTCAGCTGAAGAGGCTTATTGTCTCCAATATGGAGATGGGAATCGATTTTTCGCGCCTATCCGTCATCTTCCGCAAAGAACCTGGTGGAGGAACAGGCTCGGAAAGATACCCTTGAGGATCTGAAGGCCCTTATCGGGGATTGCAGGCGGTGTAAGTTGTGGCAGGGGAGGAGCAATCTGGTGTTCGGAGAAGGGTCTCAAAAGGCCAGGCTGGTTTTTGTGGGCGAGGGCCCTGGTCATGAGGAGGATCTGGAGGGAAGACCCTTTGTGGGTGAGGCGGGGAAAATGCTCACAAGGATCATAGAAAAGGCCATGGGATTAAAAGGGAGGATGTATATATCTGCAACGTAGTGAAATGCCGTCCTCCCAATAACCGGGACCCGGAAAGGGATGAGATCGATACCTGCATCCCGTTTTTAAAGGAGCAGATCAGGATAATCAGACCGGAGGTGATCTGCACCCTCGGTCGAATAGCGGCTAGCGAACTTCTTGGACGGGATTTGAAGATTACGCAGGAAAGAGGGAAATGGCATTCCTATATGGATATCCCGGTAATGCCCACATATCACCCGGCCTATATCTTAAGGAACCCCTCCAGGGAGCGGCAGTTAAAAGGCCAGGTATGGGAGGATGTCAAGGAGATTATGGCCCGGTTAGGGCTGGAGGTAAAAAAAGATGGGTAGATATAAATCAAGGGCCCTTTGCCTTTTATCTTTCGCAGGCCTTTTTTGCCTTGTGATGTCTGTCCTTTGGGGCATCCCAGGGGGCCTTTGCGGGAGATGAAGTAATGATAATGGAACTGGACGGCTCCATTAATCCGGGGACCGCGTCTTATGTGGTAAGGGGTATTGAAGAAGCAGAGGCCGAGGGGGCCGCTTTGCTCATCATCCGGATGGATACGCCCGGCGGGCTGGCCTCCTCCATGCGCACAATGGTGAAGGCCATAATGAACTCCATGGTCCCTGTTGTCGTTTATGTCGCGCCTACAGGGTCCGGGGCGGCGTCTGCCGGCGTGATGGTCACCGTCTCCGCCCATATAGCGGCAATGGCGCCCGGAACCAATATAGGGGCCGCCCACCCGGTGACGGCCAATGGCGGTGAAATAACGAAGACCATGTCGGAAAAGGTGGTCAATGATATGGCGTCCTATGGCAGGGGGATCGCCCAGGAGAGGGGGCGCAACGGCGAATGGGTTGAGAAGGCCATCCGCGAAAGCGTGTCCATTACCGCGGATGAGGCCCTCCAACAAAATGTCATCAATCTGATCGCGAAGGATATGGATGAACTCCTGCAGCTCCTTGACAGTAAAGAGGTGACTCTTGCGTCAGGCAAGATCACCCTTAACACCAAGGGATTAAAGAAGGTCTATTACACACCCGGATTCCGTGACAAGGTACTCAGGACTATAAGCGATCCGAATATAGCTTATATATTGATGTTGATAGGGCTTGCGGGGCTCTATTTCGAGCTGGCCCATCCCGGGGTCATCTTTCCAGGCGTGATCGGGGCGATCTCCCTTATACTGGCCTTTTTCTCTTTCCAGACCCTCTCAGTCAATTATGCAGGACTTCTGCTGATTGTCCTGGCCATTATACTATTTATCGCAGAGGTCAAGATCACCAGCCATGGACTTCTCTCACTGGGTGGTGTTATCTCTCTTATCATGGGTACCATTATGCTATATGAGGATGCAAAGGTCTCCCTTAAGTTTATGGCGCCCACAATAATTCTGGTTGCGGGTTTTTTTATTGTTGTCTCCGCACTGGCCTTCCGCGCACACCTAAACAGGCCTAAAGGCGGGATGGAAGAGCTTATGGGGGAGACAGGGATTGTCAAAGGGCCTATTGATCCTGAGGGCATGATATTTGTCCATGGTGAATTATGGAGGGCCATGTCCGAGGAAAGGATCGAAGCAGGGGAAGAGGTGGAGGTAGTGGGCGCCAAGGGTCTTGTATTGAATGTCAGAAGGGTCACTGCAAAAGAAAAATAATATTTCCAAGATTTTCTTCAAAGAAAAGAAAGGGGGATGCCATGGGTTTTATTGTTATAGGGGTTATTTTATTCATATTCTTCGCGTCTGCGGCTATCAAGGTCTTAAGAGAATATGAGAGAGGCGTGATCTTTAGGTTGGGCCGGGTGATCAGGACCAAGGGGCCTGGTTTGATCTGGCTCATCCCTATTATTGATAAGATGGTGAAGGTAAGCCTGCGTCTGGTGGCCATGGATGTACCGCCCCAGGATGTTATTACAAAGGATAATGTCTCGGTGAAGGTAAACGCGGTCATCTACTTCAGGGTCGTGAATCCTACCAACGCCACCATCGTGGTAGAGAACTTTCTCTTTGCCACATCCCAACTGGCGCAGACGACCCTCAGGAGCGTATGCGGCCAGGTGGAGCTGGATGAACTCCTATCGGAGAGAGATAAGATCAATGCCCGGCTTCAGACTATCCTTGACCACCATACAGATCCCTGGGGTATAAAGGTTACCACGGTTGAGGTAAAACATATAGACCTCCCCCAGGAGATGCAGAGGGCCATGGCAAAACAGGCGGAGGCGGAAAGGGAGAGGCGGGCAAAGGTAATAAACTCGGAAGGAGAATACCAGGCCGCCGGTCGGTTGGCGGAGGCGGCGGATATTATTTCAAAACACCCGGAGGCGTTGCAGTTGCGATATCTCCAGACATTGAGGGAGATAGCATCTGAAAATAATTCTACAACCCTTTTCCCTATACCGATTGATTTGTTCAAGATTTTTATGAAAAAGGAATAGAGAACCTCTATTGCTTAAATATCCACCCTTGATGGACCTCTGTGAAATAGGGGTCAGGGGAAAATATATCTAATAAGGAGTGTAAGATTATAATGGCAGAAGAGATCAAAGACGAAGAGACAAAGGGAGCGGAATCCGAAGGAGAGGTTAAGAAGGAAAGTCCTAAGGCGGAGGCAGGCTCAGGAAGTAAAACAGCTGGATAAGATGACCGTCCTTGAGTTAAGGGAGATTGCGAAGGAGATCCCCGATGTTACCGGTGTTACCGCCATGAAGAAGGATCAGCTGCTTTTGATTATTAAAAAGCACAGGGGCATTGAAGAGGAAAAACCCGGGACAAAAGAAGGTTGCCGCCAAGGTTGCGCTGACTGTTCAGGAATTGAAAAATAAGATTACCGTATTGAAGGCAGATAAAAAATCTGTCTTGAAAAACATGACAGGAAGATGGCAACAGTCCTGAGGCGCCGGATTAACAGGCTTAAAAAGCGGATCAGGAAGACAGAAAAGGCGACATGATATTGTTAAAAAGGGACAAATCGTGAGGCAGGCATGAGAGACATCGAGGTCTTTTATGCCTGCTTCTGTTTTATTTAATATGGTCAACCAAGAGAAGATACATAAAGGATCAATAAAGACGGTTGCCGTCATTCCGGGCGCTGGGGCTGGACTGCGCATGGGCGGAGGCACGGCAAAACAGTTTCTTGAAGTGGACGGCAAACCTATTTTAGCCTTGACATTGGAGAAGATCCAGGCCTGCACTATAATCGACAGTATCATACTGGTTGCGCCTCCTGGTGATGTGGAATTCTGTAAGAGTACTATCATCGATAGATATGGTCTTAACAAGGTAACTAAGATCATAGCCGGCGGTAAGAGACGCCAGGATTCGGTAAGGCTTGGGATAGAGGCCTCGGGAGGTGAATACGAGATGGTCCTTATCCATGACGGTGTACGTCCATTCATCGAACCTGGTCTGATAGAACAGGCAATTACTGCTGCTATCAAAGATCGTGCGGTCATTACCGCGCTGCCTGCCAAGGACACAGTTAAAAAGGTTGGCAAAGATGGTTTTGTATTAGAGACCTGTGAACGAAGACAGCTCTGGCATGTCCAGACTCCCCAGGTTTTCAGGTATGAAGATATTATGTCAGCCCATGAAAAGGCAGTCTCGGAGGGTTGGGAAGATGTAACGGATGACGCGTCTTTGATAGAGAGGCTCGGTATCCCGATAAAGGTCATATTGGGATCGGAATATAATATCAAGGTCACAACTCCCCAGGATATGGAACTTGCAAAGTATTTAATGGAGAGGGTTAAAAGGGATACGGTGACCTAATTTAGAGATGATCTATATACCTTATTTTTGTGTAGTGATTTCCCGTTAGAATTTTGCATGATAAATCTACTGTATATATGTCCTGCAGGGATCTCTTTTCAGAGGCGAAAATTTTATAAGCAAGGAATCAGCATAATTCTAACCGGAAATCGCTGATTCTTATGTTGGCTAAAATGATATTAAAAATCGGAACAAGAGGAAGCAGGCTTGCCCTTAGCCAGAGCGAGTGGATCAAGACAGAGATAGCGGCATTACATCCGGATCTCAGAGTGGAACTTGTCAGGATCAAGACAAAGGGGGACAGGATATTAGATTCCCCCTTGAGCAAGATCGGCGGGAAGGGGCTCTTTGTCAAGGAGATTGAGGATGCCCTGCTTAAAAAGGATGTGGATCTTGCCGTACACAGCATAAAGGATGTGCCCGCGGACCTGCCGGATGGACTTCATCTGCCGATATTCCCGAATAGGGAAGACCCAAGGGACGCCTTTATATCAGTGGACTATAACAGTCTCGAGGAGCTTCCAAGAGGGGCGACTATAGGCACGGGAAGCCTCAGACGAACTGCACAGCTTCTAAATATAAGACCGGACCTTGCTGTACTTTCACTCAGGGGGAATGTGGATACACGCATGGGACGCGTGGGATCGGGTGATCTTCAGGCAATAATCCTTGCCGCCGCGGGCCTTAAAAGGCTTGGGCTGTCTTCTAAGATACGCCAGATTTTACCGGTTGATAGATTTTTGCCGGCAATCGGGCAGGGCGCCCTTGGACTGGAGATGAGGCAGGATGATTGCAGGTTACTTGATCTCATCGGCTTTCTAAACCATGGACCGACAGAGTTGGCCGTCAAGGCAGAAAGGGCCTTCCTGAAGAGGCTTGAGGGAGGTTGTCAGGTCCCTATCGCGGGCCATGGCCGAGTGGAAGGAGAAGACATTATACTTCAAGGAATGGTAGCGGAGCTGGACGGCAGCAGGATTATAAGGGATGAGGTCAGGGGACAAAAGGATCGGCCGGAAGAGACAGGGATTAACCTTGCGGAAAGGTTGTTGCGTGCCGGGGCGGATAAGATACTTAAAAGAATTTACGGGCGATAATAAAAGCCATTTTCATTTTATAAACTGTATTTATGGGACTCGGGGATCTCTTGAATGGGGCGAACTTGATTCAATGAGATTTCATTTGCACACTGCCGGAGGTCGGCGGGTGGCGAATTTTCTATCATTTTATTTTGAAAGAAAATATATAGAATTATCTGAGGGCAACACCCACCCGCCTAGTTAACATATTCGTTCAGCGCTATTGATGGAGACCTTCGCCCCAGGAAAGAGATTGCCGAGGCCGCTGAATAGGGAAAGTGCTTGATTGCCAATGGAGTGGCAATAGGAAGTAAGGGATATAAGATGATATCTGATAAAAAAGGCAAAGTATATCTGGTCGGCGCCGGGCCGGGTGACCCGGGTCTGCTGACGCTCAGGGCAAAGGAACTCATCGAGAAAGCGGATGTTATCGTCTATGACTACCTAGCCAATGAGACATTCCTAGACTATGCTAAGGATGATGCCGAACTGATTTATGCGGGAAAGTCCGGCAGCTCTCATACCATGAAACAGGAGGATATCAACAGGCTTATATGCGATAAGGCGGGAAAAGGCCTTAATGTAGTAAGGCTTAAGGGAGGAGACCCTTTCATATTCGGCAGGGGAGGGGAGGAGGCGCAGGAGCTTGTAAAGGCAGGCATACCCTTCGAGATTGTCCCTGGCATAACGTCGGCTATCGCAGTGCCGGCCTATGCGGGCATTCCCTTGACTCATCGTGATTATACCTCAACAGTCGCCTTTATCACGGGTCATGAGGATCCTGCCAAAGGAGAATCAGATATCGATTGGGAAAGGCTGGCAACAGGCGTCGGTACCCTTGTTTTTCTTATGGGCGTTGGAAATCTTGAGGCAATCGCGGCTCAGCTTATACAGCACGGAAGATCGCCTGAGACACCAGCGGCGGTTATTCACCGGGGAACGGTCGCGGGACAGAAGACAATTGAGGGTAAACTGCGCGATATCGCGGATATTGCCAAAAGAGAAGGCATTAAACCTCCCGGCATTATCGTAGTGGGGGACGTCGTAGGTCTCAGGACCGAACTCAACTGGTTCGAGCAAAGACCACTCTTTGGCAAAAGGATCGTTGTGACCAGGGCAAGGGAGCAGGCCAGTCGATTCATGGCGGCCCTTTCCGAATTAGGGGCCGAGTGCATTGAATTCCCTGTTATCGAAATCCTCCCACCTGATAACTTAGATGGAATGGATAAGGCCATACAGTCCCTTGAGAGTTATGACTGGCTCCTCTTTACCAGCGTTAATGGTGTGAAATATTTTTTTGACAGGCTCTATGGGCTTGGAAAAGACATCCGATCTCTTAAGGATATAAAGGTCGGGGCCATCGGGCCCAAGACCGCTGAAGCGGTTTACGAAAAAGGCATAAGGCCGGATCTTATACCGGATGAGTACAGGGCCGAGGCCGTGGTTGAGGCGTTTAAAAAATGGGACGTGAAAGGATTAAGGATACTCCTAGCCAGGGCAGTGGAGGCCAGGGAACTACTGCCCGAGGAGTTAAGAAAGATGGGCGCCCATGTAGATGTGGTGCAGGCATACAGGACCGTAATGCCTGGGACAGGGACCGAAAAGGTAAGGTCCATGCTTAAGGATGGCGAGATTAATATGGTCACCTTTACCAGTTCTTCGACTGTCACGAACTTTATGGCCATGTTCAAAGAGGACGGCGATAAGGTTAAACAATGGATGGAAAGGATTGATATTGCCTGCATCGGCCCCATCACAGCAAAAACCGCTGAAGAAAACGGCATAAAGGTCAGCTTAATAGCCGAATCATATACCATCGAGGCCCTGACAGACGCCATTGTCGAGTATTATTCAGAGGATTAAAGGAAAAAATCGATCTCTCTTCGGATAGATGGGAAATCCGCCGATTTCTTGATTGCTTATTTCATATTACAAAACGTAATCTTAAAAAACGGTGCCATTCGGTGTTGAAATATATGGCAAGTATTTTTCCGTTTCAGGGTCCATCCAAATGTGAAGAATAATTTGTGTAGTCTAAACTTTGCCAAAATTATAGATTAGAGAATCAAGTCGTAAGAAGATTAGGTCTGTTTTTCCCTTGTTTTAATTATAAATACTTAACTAGTTAGTCATATGAAGATAGTACTAAAAACAATGATGAGGATTCCTGAATTACCCACCGAAGTAGAGATGGAGGAAGGCACAGTACGAGATGTTCTCCTTAGGGCCTTTGCGACCACCCACTTTGCAGGAGAGGTCATTGAGACCAGAACCGGAGCGCTTAAGCCAGACGGCTTGTGGGATGTACGGGTAAACGATATGCCATGCCACACCCTCCCTCAAGACCTCGATACTCCGGTACATGAGGGGGACACAGTGAGTTTTTCCTTTCTTGTCCTCGGCGGGGGGTAAACTGTTACTCTACGCATCTATGATGTCGCTCTCACCTACAACATCGATGATGAAAGGGTTTATATCGGGAAGAAGAACGGCATCAAAGGAAGCGCTATCAAGACAGGGTCTTTAAGTAAGTAAAACTTTTCGTCCAGTTTATGTTACTGCTATTAGTTGAACGACAGAACGCTCAAAAATTTTACACCAGAAAATCTATTCTTTAAAAAAAGTAAAAATATCCTACAATAAAATCTGGCACGTATTCTAAACTTTTTGCCCGTTTCCCCACACCACTATATATAGTTTCTAAGTATCTCTATTTTATTGCCTAAAAATCAGTTGTTTTATATAGTTAATAGAATTTCCATTTTCCATAAGCTGAGAATCTATCTCAATGTCTAGCTGATCTTCACTCGGATGATGTTTCCTCGCTTCACAGCATACTGATTCTGAAAATCTATTTCCATTGTCCAAGTTCAGGTTTTATATAATCAGTTAATCTTTTTTCACAATCCTTTAACCTCTTTTTAATTTTCTAAAAGGATGAGCAGATGTAATGAAAAGGAAGGATTTACTGAGTTTGCATCTATTTTATTGAGTAATGATTTTTGATTTTCTGTTGATCATTTTGAACGCATACAGTTGAGCAAGTAGGAGAGGTGGAGTAGGCGTGACTCATAGCTGGCAGTCAACCACTGCACTCGGTAAGTGGCTCAGGGTATCTGTGGGGATAGTACGGCAGATCAGCGTAATATCTATGGCAGTAAGGGAGTGTTGCCCGTATGAAAAAACCTGGTCCGCAGCATGGCCGAGCTGCAAAAGGACATACCTCAAGTAGTTAGGCGCTTTTGTCAGGAGAAACCAATATGAAACTATCTGGTAAGTTAGTAATCATAACAGGGGCATCGAGAGGGATTGGGCGAGCATTATCCAAAGAGCTTGCGAAATCTGATTGTAGACTATTGCTAACTGCCCTAGAAGAATGATGAGCTCTTAGCCCTTGCCGATGAACTCCGATCAAATTTCTCTGTGCTTGTTGAGACGATGGACTTGTGATCTTTCAGACTTCGATGACGCGTAAAAATTTCATCAACTGGATTCAATTCAAAAGAGCACATCGATATCCTGATAAATAATGCAGGACTTGGTTATTTTGGACGATTTGAAGACTTAGAATGGAACCGAATTGAAAAAACAATAACTTTAAATATTTCTGCACTCATCCACTTAACTTATGAACTCATACCGATTTTAAAAAAGCGCCCCCAGTGCAAAAATTGTGAACATTAGTTCAGGAATGGCAAGGCTTCCTTATCCCGGTCTCGCTGTTTATGGAGCTACTAAAGGTTTTATTTCAAGTTTTAGCGAATCTATCGCCTCTGAACTTTCTGGTACATCCATCAGCGTCCTCTGTTTCCATCCTGGTTTTGCCATGACCTCTTTTATAAGCTAGTGCGGGCATGAATATGCAAAAGGTTCCAAGAATATTGATCCACTCTCCTGAGGATATTGCCACACAGATTGTACGGGCTATTAGAAAAGATAAGCAATGGGCTTATTCTGATCTCTTGACTCGATTTTCATGCCAGCTTGGAGCGCTCCTTCCACATAGTTTAAAGACATCTATATTGAAGAATCTGTTTTGGAGATTACCAGATGCATAAAAAATCATTATTTTTTAAGCTTTCACTCACAATAGGATTTTTACTGGTGATTTTTTTCTTCTTTTCCTACTGGTACTTTATCAAATGCGAGGGCAGATGGAATGGCGTTCCATTGGAGCGTCAGAAAAATTTAGATTTAGGTAATATCAGGAAAGAGTTAGAGTCGGATATATATTATATGTCGGTAAGGCTTGGGCCGCGCAATACTTTCAGCTATGAACAGCTCCAGAAATGTGCGGAATGGATAAAGAAAAGATGGGAGTCCCAGGGCTACGCTGTAAAAAGCCATAAGTTCTCTATCCAGGGAAAAGACTATGAAAACCTTGAAATCGAAATCAAAGGACAAAAATCACCTACGGAAATTGTCATTGTCAGTGCACAGTATGATACGCTTCCCGATTCACCTGGAGCAAATAACAATGCCTCAGGCGTAGCAGTTCTGCTTCAACTAAGCAATCTTTTAAAAAACTCCTCTCCCGACAGAACCATTCGCCTCATAAATTTTGTAAATGAGGAAGATCCTTTCTTTGGAACCAAATGGATGGGCAGCTTGAGATATGCAGAGGATTCCTACCGGAAGCATGAAAATATCAAAATTATGATTTCTTTAGATTCAATAGGCATTTATAAAGATGAACCCGGTTCCCAAAAGTTACCCTTTCCATTCTCCGAATTCTATCCGGACCGCGGAAATTTTCTCGCATTCATCGGTAATATACCATCACGCAATTATTTGAAAAAGGTTACAACAGGCTTTAAGAAAGGAAGCTCTCTCCTGATAGGAGCTGGGGTCGCTCCGGAGTGGGTAAAAGGAGTAACATGGTCAGATCACAGTTCATTCTGGAAATTTGACTATCCCGGTGTGCAGATAACTGACACAGGAGCTTATCGATCAGCTTCACACACGACCAAAGAAGACACTATGGAGAAAATTAACTTTGATGCCCTATCACGAGTCGTGGCGGGTATGTATTGTGCCACTATAGAACTAGCTCGAATGGGGGATTAAACAAAGATGAACTCCTTTCTTGAGACAATTAACTACTCATCGTCCAACGAAGACAGCTATTCGGAGTGGAAGACACTCTCCATTGGCCCTGATGATTCTATTTTATGCATAACCGGTAGTGGCGCTCGCCCGCTCGACCTACTTATTAAGGGACCTAGAGAAATAGTATCACTGGATTTCAATCCATGCCAAAATTTCCTTTTAGAACTTAAGATAGCCGCCATTAAACAGTTAAGATATGGAGAGTATCTTGAATTTATGGGAATCCTTCCGTCGGAAAAACGTGAGATTCAATACAAAAATATTCGCCAGCACTTATCCGCAGAGGCAAAGAATTTTTGGGATAGCCGGTCAAAGATGATAAGGGAGGGCGTGATCTACCAGGGGAGATGGGAAAAGAATTTCGGGAGACTCGCGTGGCTACTTTCTTGTACACGTTCAAAACTTCGTAACAGGTTGTTTGCTAGCAAAAATATAACGGAGCAGACAAAAATCTGGCATGATGACTGGGATGACTTCTTCTGGCGCGTCTTCCTCTTCTGCTTATCGTCACAAAAAGTGTGGAAATACGTCTTTGGTGATCCAGGATTCTATAAACATGTCCCTGAGGATTTTTCGATCTCCAAATATCTTAACGAGAGGTTTGCCTTCGCATCCGAGAATATACTTTTCAATAAAAGCCCGTTTCTAATGCTTCTTTTTTTGGGAAGGTATAATATAGACAGTGTACTTCCCTCTTATCTCTCCAATGAAAATTTTGTGACAATAAAAAATAATCTCTCCCACTTATACCCTGTTACCCAATCTTTATTGGAGCACCTTGAACATTGTGAAGAGAACAGGTTCAATAAATACTCCCTATCAGACTTTTCTTCTTACACCAATGTCGAAGAATATGCAAAAATATGGAAAGAAATTATTAGAACCGCTTCACAAGGTACGGTCGTTTGCGAACGGCAGTTCCTTGTGAAAAGGGAACTCCCATCTGAAGTCAGATCGTTCGTTATACGCGACACCAGCTTAGAAATGGAATTGGCAAGGATGGACAACTCCTGCTTTTATACCTTTATTGTTGGTAGGATCAATAGTGGCGATGAACGGATTTAAGATTGTACCATACGAGCCTCTCGATGAAGCGGCGGCTCTATCGCTGGAAGAAAGGTGTCCTCAGGGTACATCCATCGTTCTTAAATTCCGACGTCCAACATTCGATGCTCGATCGAAAGTCTATGATAATTATAAAATCTTGTGCGCCAAATTGCATGATGAATTAATCGGTATTGTCGCTTATACAAAAAAGACAGTGAGTTTGCACAGAGAATCCGTCATAGCGACTTATATTTATGACCTTAGGGTTCATCCTGATCATAGGAGATTCGGAGTTGCCAAACGTCTCATTGAAGCTATAATACAAGATATAGGAGACGATGCCGACTGCATTTATTCTCTAGTTGCGGGAGAAAATGTGAGGGCTCTTAGCCTGATACGCTATTACATTAAATCTGATGTGGTCATACCGCTAACCTATATCATTATACCTATACAGAAAAGAGTAAAAAGAACAAATAAATATTCAATTTCATCCATCTCAGAGATACATAAAATGTTCCTCAAAAATAATCCTTCGATGATCTTTGTACCGCCATTGCATATGGAAAAGATGCTTGGATATGTCGCCAGTATCGTCCTTGAAGCCGAGCAAGGTGGATGTTCAATCTGGACGAATGAAAGTCTCCTCGCAGAGCAGGTCGTGGCTCTGTCAGGCTACTTTCGAGTATTGAGAGTATTTACCAAACTTTTCGGGTGGTTTTCCAGATTTCCCTACATACCAGATCGAGGTGAGAACATCCACAGTTGGTTTCTATTTGATTTTTTTGCGAGAGATAAAGAGGCAGTTCATAGTCTTATCGCAGCAGTTAACACTTATGCCCTCGCTAAAGGTAGAACATATCTTTACTTTCTCCTGCAATCAGACGATCCGATGATAGAGTTCTTAAAAGGTGTTGGGTTGAAGATATTTACCATTCCATATTTTTTCATCGCCAAGGGTCGGGTTACCCCGTTAGAGAAAGATAGACTGTACATCGATGTTAGGGATTTATGACGTTGCTGAAAAAGCCCATTTTTTTATACGAATTCAAAGCCTCTAACTCAATATTTAGAATTTAGTGAAATTATCTAAACATCAGTTAGGAAATTTGTCACCTATTTAGAAAGTGAGATAATGTGCTATGTTTCAAGAGAGTCAGTTTTTGTGGCTAACCAGCAAGTATATTATTTTTCATGGATTAATAATATTTTTAGTTGGAGTGCTTGCCGGGGTGCCGTTTTGGCTTGCGATAATCGGGAATAAAGGGAATAAGGTCATCCGTGCCTGGCGAGTTGCCCATTCCTTTCTTAGCATATTTGGGATGCTTATGCTTATTGTTGGGCTTCTCAGTGTGCATCTCATCATAGGGGCACCAATTGCCTCGGTCTTGCTATGGTCATTTGTGGCTGCAGGTTATTCGTTTGTTATTGCCTTTATTGCAGGTGCATGGAAAGGATATCGAGCTCTTACTCCGTGGCCCTACGGTTTGAATACATTCTTGTTTGTATGCCATGTTATCGGGATATCGGGTTCTCTTATAAGTATTGTTATCATAATATACGGTTCCTTGAAGACAATTTTATAAAAGGATAATTAACGGTAGGTAATCTGACGTCTTACACGGATGGCCTGACCTCCGTTGTCAACTGGACAACAACGATTTTGTATGCGATTGATATCCTTGATGATGCTTTGACTAGAGAATCCAGTGTTTAATGAAGTCTTAGTTTTCAATACTGTAAAATCTGGCAAGTATCTTTACGTTTCAGGGGCAATCCAAATGTGAAGAATAATTTGTGAAGTGTAAACTTTGCCGAAATTATATACTACAGAATCAAATAGCAACTTTGTAATTCTCTTATTATTTTGATATAAATTTCTCATCCACAAAGAAGCTAATTAATATTATTGGGTTTTTGTTTAGTAAATCTAGATGAAACAAAGGGGTGTCCCATGAAACGAATATTGCTTTTTATAGTATGTGTTTCGTTGATGTTTGCAGGCATTGCCATGGCAGCAGAATCAGAATTAAATGCCAAATTGATTCATGCCGCAATGGATGGCAACCTCGCTGGCGTTTACGCTGCCCTGAAAGAGGGCGCAGATATCAATGCAACAAACTATGGCAGAACTCCTTTAATATGCGCATCTACCTCAGGTCATTGGGAAGTTGCTAAGCTACTTATTGAAAAGGGTGCTGATGTAAATGCAAAGAGTACCGACGGTTGGGCAAAGAGTACCGACGGTTGGACGGCCCTTTATTGGGCATCGAAGTATGACCATGCAGATATAGTCAAGCTCCTTATAGAAAAGGGGGCTATTGTAAATGAAACCAATGGCGCATATGCCCTAATGAAAGCCAAGGAGAGGGGGTACACAGATATTGTGCAGATGTTGGAAAAAGCCGGAGCAAAGGAAAATATAGATGCATATAACACTGTGGCCCAGAGAAATTTAATGGACGCTGCCGTGGCTCAGGAGGCATATTGGATTGATAATAAAAAATACACTGATTCCCTTGATAATTTATTAGGATCTCAATATGGTTTATATATCGATAAGGGTGTTACACTTAAAATAATTTCTGCTGGGAAAGATCAATATCATATTATTGCCTTTCATGAAAAAGGAGATAAGAAATATCAGATCATTGGCCCAGGTGGTATAATTGAAGAGTATCAGGAGTAAAAGTATTGGTTTAGAATATCTAAGATTGAGATGTTGAAAAACCAAAAATTCAAGGCAAGGTTATTGGCCCTGCCTTTTTTATACTTCATATAGTATTCTAAATTAAAACCGATGCCTCCAAAGTTTAGACTTCGATAAGCTGCAAATTGCTCCAAGGTT
>CAVZMS010000040.1:0-10081 GCA_963776085.1 uncultured delta proteobacterium | reverse complement strand
CCTCATTAAGGTGTTCAGTGCCGCTCTTGCTCTCCTAGTCTCATAAGGGCGGTCCCAAGATTGTTCTGAGTCATAGCCCAACGAAGGGGAACCTTATCGCGTGTCCGTTCTTTGAGCGCTTCCCTGAAAGCAGAAACCGCCTCATTAAGGTGTTTAGTGCCGCTCTCTCGCTCTCCTAGCCTATTAAGGGCGGCCCCTAGATTGTTCTTAGTTATCGCCCGATAAAGAGGGACCTTCTCGCGTGTATATTCTTTGAGCGCTTCTCTGTAAGCAGAAACAGCCTCATTAAGGTGCTCAGTGCCGCTCTCTCGCTCTCCTAGCCTATTAAGGGCGGCCCCTAGATTGTTCTTAGTCATGGCCCAATAAAGAGGGACCTTCTCGCGTGTATATTCTTTGAGCGCTTCCCTGTAAGCAGAAACAGCCTCATTAAGGTGCTCAGTGCCGCTCTCTCGCTCTCCTAGGCTCATAAGGGCGTTACCCAGATTGTTTCTGAATAGTAGCCCAACCAAGGGGGACCTTATCGCGTGTCCGTTCTTTGAGCGCATCCCTGTATGCAGAAACCGCCTCATTAAGGTGCTCAGTGCCGCTCTCTCGATCTCCTAGGCTCCTAAGGGCGGTCCCAAGATTGTTCTGAGTCGCCGCCCAATCAAGGGGAACATTCTCGCGTGTCCGTTCTTTGAGCGCATCCCTGTAAGCTAATATAGCTTCCTCAAGCGGTTCGCTCTTGCCTGATTGTGTCCCATAAATAGTAAGGGCATCAGCTAAGATTATACGAGTTATTGCTATTGTATCCGCATCCCATCCAGAACCTATTCTACTTGCTTCCAAAAGCTTTCTAACACGGGCAATGAATGGGGATAATTGATCAGCTACATATCGGCCCGTTTCTGCCTTGAATTTCGTATTGCTTGTTGCAACCAGCAGGCGTAATATTCCGCTAAATCAGACCAAAATATCTCCGGCAGACGAAGTTGATTTTCAATGGTTGGCGAATAATAGCGTCTAACCAGTTGGTCCCTTCCTTCAAGTGTTGTCCAGTAAAGTTTTGGGATAGTATTGCCGCTTTGGCTGATGACGGTTCCCCAGATAAGTACAGAGGCCCCACTTTCTTTGAGATAGCCCCTGGCTTTTTCATGGCCATTCTTTTCCTCTTCTTCTGGCACTGGACCTTCCAAAGAAATTTTCCGGTCAAGTCTCAGGACTTGAACTCCTTCGAACTCCTTAAGCGCCTCGACAGTAAGCAGTTCTTGTTCACGATTTGTATCATTATCCAAGTGGGCAACAAGGATCGAAAACCGGTTTGGATCAGCTTTAGGGACAGACCAACGGGATAAATGGGATATAGTAGATGAAACAAAAGGCAATTTGTATATCTCGCCCCATTTCCACCACACTAATCCAATCGCAAATAAAAGAATTATTAAAATACTGCCAATACAAATACCAAGGTTTTTGAATACAAATTCATATATCCAATCTTTACATTGAGTAAATATTTTGAAGGGATCAGGAGTTTTTGTGACATCGACCATAAATTATTTCTTCAAAATTTTATATTTACATAACGACACGTATTAGGCAAAAAGTAATATCAAGTCTTAACTCAAGTTAGCTATCTGCTCAAATTCAACTCCGTTTCTGTAACACGGGGGGTTATAAATACATTTTAATATTAGTAATTAAATAGAAATTTATATAAAAATATAAGGAAAAAGACAATAAATAGGAACAAAAAATTGGATGGGAGAGTCGAACCCCTGAACACCCTATAAATATCAATAGTATACAATTGATTGCACCAAAAGTGCACATTTTGATTGATAAAAATAATTATATCTCATCGAGATCATATTAAATATCTATTAAGTTCTATTTTCCCTGGCTCAACGAAAATGAAGAAGATGGATAGTGGGAGGAGAGGATTGAGATTCCTTAAAGTAACGGATGAAATGCGTGAGGACCGTAGAGGGCCACGCGTAAAAGTGAAGACGTTTGTTCGGATCTATATTAAACCAATTGCATCAAGAAGCATCTTGAAAGCATCTACCGTATCCTTGGCGAATGTTGCAGTAGAAAATAGCTCGCAAGCCTTATCCAAATATCTACGGAGGCGAGATTCATCAGGTTGTGGCTCATCGCAAACCTCATCCTTTGCCCGCTCAATAAACCTGCGTGCATCGTATGCCTGTTGTTGAGAATCTCCTTTCTCGCGGATAAGAGCATACTCAACCTGATCAAAAAGGTCAGAAAGTTGTTTCTTCTCGTTAAAAGTTGTTCCTATGTTGAGCGAGCCCACCGTTGCCAATCATTTTAATGCCTTGCCCTTGCGCGATCTGTTGAGAATTGACAGCTGTATATTGATTCGGATTCATATACCCGCCTCCTTGGATGAAGAATTGTTGCGGTCGCACAGCGAAAGGAGAAGATCCGAATGTCTTGATCAAATTGTCGTAAAGTTTAATAGCATTACGCTGAGTTGCATATGTAGTTTGCAGGAAGTTAAGACGATTCTTCAGAATCATAAGTGTAATATGGTGCTTCTCGGGAGGGATGATGATATCTACGTCATCAAAAGTATCGCCCTTCTGCACCTTGCGAATGTACTCCTGTATATCCTCCTTTACCTTATCAGTACTGATTGAAACGCCGCCAGGAACAATGGTGAATCGAAATGCAACTCTGTTTGGAATACTCCCGTCATAGGAAAAAGCAATTCTATAGCCTTTTAGTAACGCATACTCCTCGAAGCCCTTTAGGAGGTCCATGAAGAGTGTTTTTTGGGCATCGGGAAGATTGATGATGATGTAGCCACTTGGATCAACAACTGGGGTATCTGTTTCTAGGGTTGGCGGGTTGACTGAGCGTTTTTCAATCTCCAATTCACGAATTCGATTTTCGAGTTCATTCTCTCTCTGACGAGTAACAAGAAAGCGACGAAGCATAAAGTATCCGACAGCAACAAAGACAATGATAAATAATATTATCAGGCTAGTTAAATATTGAATATTTTCCATATGTCTGTTTACACTTTATAAATCAAGAAAATATTTTTCTTTTAAAATAATTTAGTATTAATATAATAAATTTATTAATAACTCCTAGAAATACCCTTACTATCCAAATAATCTTTAATAAGCTTTTCAATTAAACTTGACATAGACCTACTATCTTTATCAGCTGCTTTCTTACCCGCCCTGGCCAAAAACTGGCCAAGAAAAATAAGAGGCCATGAAGAATTAACTTATTGAAATCATAGATATCATATGGTGGGCGGTACAGGATTTGAACCTGCGACTTCCACCGTGTGAGGATGGCACTCTCCCGCTGAGTTAACCGCCCATTCTTTTGCGGATATTGATACAATTAAATAAAATCCTTGTAAATAAAAAAATTGGACGAGCATTAATAAATATGTTATTAAAATCTATTATTTTTTTTTAATTTTCCCCTCATAATTCCTTGACAAAATAAGGGTTTAACTATAAATTCATGGCATATATTAAAATAACCTGGAGACATAAAAATTTTTATGACAGGAGTAAAAATTTATGACTATAACGAAAGATCACCTGGTAAATACCCTATACACCTCCCTTGATTTCCCGAAGGGTAAATCCTCTGCTCTCATTGAAACCCTCTTGGAGATCATGAAAAATCGGCTAGAGGATAGAGAAGATCTCCTGATATCCGGTTTTGGGAAATTTTGCGTAAAGGATAAAAATGACCGCAGGGGAAGAAACCCGGCTACCGGAGAGGATTTAACTCTGGGTGCAAGGAGAGTCGTGGTTTTTAAGTGTTCCGGAGTTTTAAGAGAAAAAGTAAATGGGCAAGGGTGAAAGTGACTTACAAAGGTAAGAAATTGCATTATGTCACAAAAATATCCTGAATGTCCGCTATATAATCACTCAAACTGCAAAGATTATGACAACCCCAAGCTTTGCGCTATTATTAGGGAAGATAAGATCTGCCTTAAGAAGAAACCAAAATCCAAGCCAAAGAAATGAGCCCCCTCCCGCTGGAATAATCTCCCCCTAGCCTATTATAAAACTAACGGCTTATCAGGCTTTAAGGGGAATATTCGGTAGGGCCGCCCGCCTTCAATCCATTCTCAAATGAGACGAGTTCCGCCACAAAACTACCGACCGTTACCTTGCTCTTTATCCTGACAGGGACACGTCGATCATCCGCCGTGACCCATATCTGAATTTTGGCATCTCTGCTCTTTTCAAATACTCCTCCGATATCTTCCATACTAGGTTCCACCAGAAAAGTATCATAGGATACGCCTGCGACCTTTATATCTTCCCTTTTAATGACCTTTGCCTTCCCGATTATCATTTTTTTCCCGTCGGTCAGCGGGATACTATATTCAATCTCGTTATTCAGATCATGGAGCCGAAAGGCATAATAGACGGACAAGGGGTCAAATGTCCCAGGCATTATGGAGACAGGCTCCCTGTTCTCACCGTTGATGGAATATCGGGCCTCCTGTCTTTCCCAGTCGAATTCTACGGTTATCTCCTTTTTGGACTTGCCCTGATGTATTTGTTTATAGAGGAAGGAGTGAGTCATTTCCGCATCCGTGTATGAATCTATTCTGTCACGGACTTTATAGAAAATATCAACAAAGGGACTTGTCTTGGCCGTAAACACTATGTGATATAATTTTACGCCGTTTAAGCCCTCCACTGGAAGCAATTCAATGACAGCATGCCCTGCCAGAATACCGGACCACCTTACATCAAAGGCCATCTTCTCCCCTGGATGGAAAGGGAGGTCCTGCCCTGCGGCCGGTGCGACTGAAAAACAGATCATGATCGTAAAAATGATCATGATAGAAGTAAATCTTATAGGTACGATTCTCATCTTAAAAGAGTAACCTATCCAAATTAAAGGATCAAGTCCATAAATCGCTGCTTCGTGACAAGCGCTGATCCCAGCTTCATAGCTTGCACCCTTAACACCCTCTTTTCATGTAGCTTAGAAATTCTTGGTTCCCTTTGGGACCCAGGATCGGGGATGGCAAGCATCCGACCACATTCCAGCCTTGACCTTCAAAAAAGCTGCTCAGGCCGTCAATGACCTCCTTGTGTATTGAAGGGTCGCGGACCACGCCCCCTTTTCCGACCTGGCGTCTTCCAGCCTCAAACTGCGGCTTGATAAGGGCTATAATAAAAGAGTTATCAAGGAGCAATTTTGATACAGGAGGGATCACTAGTTTTAAAGAGATAAAGGAGACATCAATAACAGCGCCGTTGATATCTTCCTCAAGGTCTTTAGGCTTAAGGTGGCGGACATTCGTCTTTTCCAGTATCCTCACTCTCGGGTCCTGGCGAAGCTTCCAGTGTATCTGTCCGTATCCGACATCCGCGGCTATCACTTTTTGGGCCCCCCGCTTGAGGAGGCAGTCCGTAAATCCTCCGGTTGATGCCCCGATATCCAGCAGGGTTAATCCCTCAACATCAATTAAAAAATGATCAAGGGCGGCCTCTAATTTATATCCCCCGCGGCTTACATAGGAAAGGGAGGCCTTTTTTATTGAGATATTGGAGGAGGCCGAAAAAAGATGACCGGGTTTATCGGCCTTCAGACCGTCGACATCCACTTCTCCCGCCATAATCAGGGCCTTTGCCTTTTCACGGCTGTCTGCCATGCCCCTTTGAACAAGGAGTAGATCAAGGCGTTTCTTCTCTTTGGAAACCTTATTTACCACAAAGCTCCCTGGCCGTTTTCGCGATCCCTAATTTATCAAGACCGTTTTTTTCCCTTAGAAGAGACATAGGCCCATGCTCTATAAACTTGTCGGGAAGCCCCACCCTCTTTATGATAAGATCCCTTACCCCAATATCACTGAAGAGTTCCAGGATCGCTCCTCCAAGACCCCCTTCCCTGATATTCTCCTCCACGATCAGGACTTTGCCCGCGACATCGGAGTATTTCGCAAGCCTTCTATCAAGGGGCTTCACGAACCGGCAGTTCGCAACTCCCACAGACAGACCCTCTTCTTCAAGGAGTCCGGCCGCTTCCATGGAGGGTGAAACCATGCTTCCCAGCGCTATAATAAAAAGATCCTTCCCTTCTCTAAGGATCTCCGCCTCTCCAATAGCGAGCTTCTGATATCCATTGTCAAGCGGTACGCCAATACCGGCACCCCTCGGGTATCTTATGGCCACCGGACCGTTATGTCCCAGCGCGGTGTAGAGCATGTGTCTGAGCTCGTTTTCATCCTTTGGGGCCATGACCGTCATATTGGGCAGACTCCTCAGATAGGTTATATCGAAATGGCCATGGTGAGTCGGACCATCCTCTCCGACAAGACCGGCTCGATCAATGCAAAAGATCACCGGCAGATTTGGGAGACACACGTCATGTATGATCTGGTCAAAGGCCCTCTGAAGAAAAGTTGAATAGATGGCCACCACCGGTTTAAGGTCCTCGGTCGCAAGGCCTGCCGCAAAGGTCACCGCGTGCTGTTCAGCGATGCCGACATCCAGGAAGCGTTCGGGATAAAGCTTCGCGAATTCGTTCAGTCCCGTGCCTTCGGGCATGGCAGCGGTAATGGCAAAAAGTCTTTTATCCTGTCTGGCCAAGTCCACCATGGTGTCTCCGAAGACCTTCGTGTAGGTGGGAGGAGGTTCAATGACCTTCTTCGGAGGTGAACCGGTGGAAATTTCAAAGCTTCCGACCCCGTGATAATATATGGGATTTTTTTCTGCCGGGCCGTAGCCTTTGCCTTTTGTCGTAAGCACATGGATCAGAACAGGGCCTTTCAGATTCAGGCTATTATTCAAGGTCTCGATAAGCATATCAAGGCGATGTCCGTTTATCGGCCCGATATACTGGAACTTGAAGGCCTCAAAAAGCATGCCTGGCGTGAAAAATGTTATAAGCGAGTCCTCACTCTTTCTGAATAGAGTCAGGATATTTTCACCTACACCCGGGACGGATTTTACGAAATTCTCAAGCTCTCTTTTTAAGTTAAGGAATCGCCTCCCCGCCATCTTCCTGCTCAGGAATGATGAAAAGGCCCCCACATTAGGCGCTATGGACATCTCGTTATCATTCAGAATAACGATCAGATCCTTCTCTGTATGGCCCGCCTGGTTCAATCCTTCAAAAGCCAATCCAGCAGTCATGGAACCATCGCCTATAACGGCTATTACCTTTGCTTTCTCATTCTTAAGGGCCTTTGCCGTGCTGATCCCGAGACCCGCGGATATCGAGGTACTGCTATGCCCGGTTTCAAAGCTGTCGTAGGGGCTCTCGGCCCTCTTCGGAAAACCGCTTATCCCGCCATAAGTACGCAGCGTATGAAAACGGTCCCTCCGACTGGTAAGCAGCTTGTGGGCATACGTCTGGTGTCCCACATCCCATATAACCTTGTCGTTGGGGGTATCGAACACATAATGTATTGCAATGGCCAGTTCCACAACACCCAGACTTGGGGCCAGGTGACCACCGTTCTTGGATACCGTCCGGATTATTCTCTGTCTGATCTCGGCGGCCAACCGTTCAAGTTCATTCATGGACAGTTTCTTGAGATCCGCCGGACTGTTAATCCTATCTAATAGATTCTCGTGCCTGCTGTTTTTCATTATTTCTTTCTCTCAATAATATACCCGGCGATCTGTCTCAACGGATCAGCGCTGTTACCGAATTGCTTCAATGAATTAATGGCCGCATCAACCGACTCCTTTAAAATCACCTTTGATCTTTCCATCCCATAAACAGAAGGGTAGGTGTTTTTCCTTTTTTGCTCGTCACTGCCGGCCCTTTTTCCCATCTCCTCGCTGTCCCCTTCTATGTTCAGAATATCATCGGAGATCTGAAAGGCAAGTCCTATCTTATTGCCGTATGAAGCGATCTCATCCAACTCCTGTCTCGATCCGCCTCCAAGTATAGCCCCGGAAGAAACAGACGCGGATATCAGCGCCCCTGTCTTATGGTTATGGATAAAATCCACTATGGAAGAATCAACCTCCTTCCCTTCCATCATTACGTCTACAGCCTGGCCTCCCACTATGCCCCGGTGCCCGGCGGCCACAGAAATCAGGGTGATGACCTCCTGAAAGCGCGCCGTGCCGATCTTTTCGGGGAGGTCCGACCTGATCATCAGATTAAATGCCTCTGTCAAAAGGCCGTCCCCCGCGAGGATAGCCAGGGCTTCGCCAAAAACCTTGTGACTGGTCGGTTTCCCTCTCCTCATATCATCGTTATCCATGGCAGGGAGATCGTCATGAATCAGGGAATAGGTATGAATCATCTCAAGTGCGCACGCCACCGGCAGCGCGTCTCTCCCCTCGCCTCCGACCGCCTCAGCGCCCGCCATGCACAATATGGGTCTGAGTCTTTTCCCTCCGGCGAAAAGGCTGTAATCCATGGCCCTGATCAATTCAGAAGTCGGACCTTCAGGCTCCGGCATAAAACCCTTCAGGGTCTCATCAATTAACGCCCGTTTCTCGGCCAGATAACTTTTCAGGTCCATAATCAGGCCTCTTCTTCTTTCTCCTCAACCTCAAAGGGCTGATGCCCGTACTTTCCGTCACTCTTCCTTGACCAGCTTGGTGACCTTCCGCTCCACTTCTTCAAGTTTTTCAGAGCAGAATTTGATGAGATTCATCCCTTCCTCAAAGGCCTTTAAAGATTCCTCCAGAGGAAGATCGCCATCTTCAAGGTCCCGGACGATCTCTTCCAGCCTCTCCATCGCCTCTTCAAATTTTTTCTGTGCCATTATTCCTCCAATTCCCGGCTCAGGTCAATCAAGCTCAAGGGATTTATTCTGGCGCCATTGACCCTTATGCCCCAGTGAAGGTGGGGCCCCGTAACGCGTCCGGTGGAACCTGACAAGACCTATAATCTGTCCCTTTCGGACTATATCATCCTGTTTAACATCTATCTCTTTAAGATGAAAGTACATGCTTATGACCTGTCCGCCGTGATCCAGAAATATTGATTTTCCTGTAAAGAAGTGATCGCATATCAATATCACTCTTCCGTCATTGATGGCCTTTACAGGAGTCCCCTCTTCCCCCATCAAATCCACCCCGGTGTGAGGGGATCTAGGTTGATTATTGATAATGCTTCCGGTTCCGAACTGGCCTATCACATCTCCATCAACGGGCCGCATAAAAAAGCTACCCCATACAGGGGTGGAGGCTGGGGCCTCCCATAGACCATTAATGATATTGGACTCCTCCCGGACCCTCTTCAGGGTCTCCTTATCCAGTTCCACCATTTCTTCAGGGAGTGTCAGGGTTCGCATCCCGTAGTCTTTATCAACGATCTCGATCTCTAACTTTTTCTTATAGCCTGACGGCGACAGATTGACAATGGCCTTATAATGCCCGGGCTTTTCTTTCAGGTCGGCTGCCAGAAATCCCTGCCAGGTGGTCCCGTCAGGATTAGTAATCAGGGATATCTCCTTTCCACGCCATTTAACCCCTACCTTCTCACCCTTATCTGCCTTTACCCTGATAAGGATCAGATCACCTTGGGATATGCTGTCGGATGATAGATAGATATCAGGCGTGGACATGCCTTTCAGGTCCTGTAACCATATTAATGGGATCACTATAATAATTAAAAGGGCAGCGGCTAATCTCATATCTAAAATTCCTATCCTTATTTGTCTGAAAGCGGCCAAGGATTTGATGATTAAAGTGATCCTGGTAAAAATCAACGGGATCTATAAATAGAAGATATGTACGTTTTACGTTATTCGGTTAAGCTGCTCGTTTCGTCTATAGTCTTACGGTCTTGGTTAATCTGGTCGTTACACCTTGCACGAATACCGATTCGAGTCGCGCAACCGCAACCGTGAAACGTACACCAAGAGGCATAAGTATTTCACTCAACCCCTTGACCCCTTATCTTCCATCAACCAACTTGGATATAATTTATCCATAATAATGGCATAATATCCAGTAAGGAATATCGAGTTAACCTCCGATAACCTTCTCAACAATACAGTCAAGTTCTCCCTCGGCCAGGATGATGTTAACACTGTCTCCGATCATGACCCCGGTCATGGACCGAAGGGCTGTCTTCTCAGGCAGTTTCCGGGTAATGCTGTACCCCCTCC
>CAVZMS010000039.1:0-6137 GCA_963776085.1 uncultured delta proteobacterium | reverse complement strand
TAATATCCTGCGGCTGAATTTTTTTTGACATACAAGGGTAAATTTCCCATACTCCGTTAATCAAAAAACACGTTCTTATTAACTCAACTACTATGTCCTGCCCGATGTCCTTCTGGAATTTCTCAATAGGTATCCGGGCATTGATGTTCGAATCCATTGCAAGCCTTCTCCTGTATCAGCGGACGGTATTTCAGGGACCGGTTGTATTTACCCTTCCACTGGCCAATCCAAAGCTGACTTCAGAATCACTGATAATACGGGAAGATGCAGCGATCTGTTCGCCATCCCAGGCATTGTCAGGAAGGAGCAATATTTCATTAAAATGAAAAATAGGATTTGACTTTTATAGAAAATATGTTAGATCCATCTGAAATTAACTTTAGCAATAACGGATAATCATGACAGATAATACCCCCGCACTCAAAGTCCTCAATCTATCCAAGTCATTCGGTGATATAAAAGCAGTAAACAATGCGTCATTTGACGTACCTGAAGGTTCCATCTTCGGCCTGATAGGCCGTAATGGCGCGGGCAAAACCACAATAATGCGTCTGATGATGAACATCTATCTGCCCGATTCAGGAGAGATCCTTTTAAGGGGGAAAAAGGTAGAGCAGGAGTTCAGGAACAATGTTGGTTACCTGCCGGAAGAAAGGGGCCTCTATAAAAAGATGAAGGTCCTGGAAACCCTCCTGTTTTTCGCGGAACTTAAAGGTAAAAAGGGTAGAGTTGTTTCTGATAAGGCAAAGGATTATCTTGAGCGTTTTGATTTAATGGATCGTATGAATTCAAAGATGGTGGAGCTATCAAAGGGAAACCAGCAGAAGATACAGTTCATTACAACAATACTCCATGACCCTGAATTCATTATACTGGATGAACCCTTCTCCGGGATGGACCCCATTAATATCAACATCCTGAAGGAGATAATACTGGAGAAAAAAAAGGCTGGTAGAATAATTATCTTTTCGACCCATTTGATGGATTTTGCCGAAAGGATGTGCGACCACATTGCCATGATCAACTATGGAAAGATAATATTAAACGGTTCTCTAAGCGCCATTAAAACCAGATATTCCCAGAAAAATGTCTCCCTCACCTATGAAGGGGATATCTCATTTCTTGCGAATCATCCCTTTGTCGAAAAAATGTCAGACTTTGGAAACAGCATTGGAATCAGGCTAAGGCATGGAGATCAAACCCAGGAATTCTTAAGGCTGTTACTGGACAACAATGTAAAGGTTAAAAAATTTGATTCCGAAGACATATCTCTTCAAGAAATCTTTATTGAACTGGCCGGAAGACCGCCTGAGGAGGATTTTAGATTTGCTGAATAACAGGATACTCGCCATAATAAAAAGGGAATTGCGTGAGAAACTGATGTCAAAGGCTTTTATAGTTATGACACTCATGGTTCCGCTCTTCATGTTCGGAATAATTGGCATGCAGATGTTAATTCTAGCTTATAAAGGAGATAAGGGAACACGCATTGAATTGATTACCGAATCGGAATCCCTGACTGACAGCTGTAGAAAATATCTTGCAAAACTGGATTTCATAAAAGACGGGACCTATATAATCACCTATAATACAGTACCCAGGAAATCCATTAAAAACCATATTGAAGGCAGAAAGAAGGAGATCCTTTCAGGAAAATTAAACGGTGTAATCTATGTCCCTTCAACCGCCCTGAAAGACAAAGAGATAGAATACTACTCCAAAACGCCAAACAATGCTACCGTCTTTCAAAAACTGAACAACCATATAAATGAGGTCCTTATCGATCAGTACTTCTCGGAAAAGGAACTTACGGACGAAGAATTAAAATTCGCGCGCATGGGTGTTCAATTTAACGGATTCAAGGTCTCTGAGAAAGATGAACTCAAGGAGGAAGGATTTGGGAATAGTATCCTTGCCATGCTTTTTTCATGCCTTATATATTTCAGTATCGTTTTCAGCGGCGGCATGACATTCAATTCGGTGCTGGAAGAAAAAAGCAGCAAGGTTGTCGAGGTCCTCCTTTCAAGCGTAAACAGCAGGGAATTGATGACAGGCAAAATATTCGGTTGCACCATCACGACATTCGCCCAGATGGTAATCTGGCTTCTTCCCATAATTATCCTTGTTACAACCACCTGGATTACCTTACCAAAATCGCTGGTTATAGATATCAGTTACGGTCATCTGATATATTTTCTAATAAACTTTTTACTGGCGTGCTTGATATTTCAGGGCCTTTACGCGACTGTAGGCGCGATTTTTGATAATCCCCAGGAGGCACAGTCCGGATTTTTCCCTGTCCTTATGCTGATAATGATCCCCTTCTTTTTGTCCTTTACAATGATGTCTAATCCCAACAATAACCTGGCGGTTGTCTCTTCCTATATTCCATTCGCAACCATATTTGTGATGCCTGTAAGGTTTACCATTGTTGATATACCCGTCTGGAAACTGATATTATCCCAGTTGATCAATGTCGCCACGCTAATGCTTATTTTCCCCCTTGCAGGAAAGATTTACAGGGTCGGTATCTTAAGAACCGGTACAAAACCAACGTTGCGTGAAGTATTCAGGTGGTTGAGAGATTAGCCCACCTTTCCAGTAACCTCTTCAATGGCCTGGGCAGGGCACCACCATTCTTCGGAAACGCACACACCGCAATCCGTGCACATTTCGACGTCAATGTGAACCGGCTGGAGGAGCAGCTCATCCATTTTTTCTTTTTCATCCGCGATTATCGCACCCTCGGGACACCTTTTAATGCAATAACCACATTTGAGGCAGAAATCTGTAACTCTGTATGGCATATTAACCTCCTGTTTTCAAAATCCCTTATCCGGCCACATTGACCAGTCTATTTTCTCTCTTGCCTCCTTCGGCAAAAGCTGCGGATAGAATTTTTCAGTATGTTCCGGACCTTGATTTATCTCGATGAAAAGAAAAGGCTTGTCTACTCTAAGCGGCCTCCACGGGGAATGAATAAAATTCGGCGGAATGTAAATGATTGTGGATTCCGTAAAGGTATGTCTTTCCAGTTCAGGACCCATGTACATTTCGATCTCGGCATTCAGATCCATGGGGTTATCAGGATCACCTCCGATATGCATTAACAGCTCGGCGCTCTTGTGTATGTGAGGCGGGTGTCCGGCGTATTCATAATCACCGAGAATATCGCCAAATCCGGGTGCTACCCAGTGAACAAGATAGAAGTTGCATCCTTTGGCAACCGAATTATCCATGCGCGCGACAATGGGCCGCATATCATCTACCTTTGGTGTGTTTATTCCATACTTTACGAAGTACTTGTCATATTTTCCCATCTTCTCTATCTCCTTCTTTAATACTTAGACTGTTGTCTTTCCGGGACCGAAAGGACGAATCACGGAAAAGATAAAGGGCTTTTCAACCTTGGTGATCGTTGCAGGACAGTGCGGCAAACCCTTCGGCATAATGGCTATGGTCGGCGTGTTAATAATATGTTTTTCCTGTTCTATACCGATTGATAGCTCAGCCTCGCCGCCAAGATAACTCAGATCATTCGTATCAGCCCCGATAAAACAAAGAAACTCATGATAATTATGCACATGTGGTTTATCAGGAATGGGTCCGAACCGATATGGCGCCTTTATTATGCTTTCATGAGACATGTTGAATTTAAAACCAAAGTCTTTATCTTTAAAATCGATTTCCGATATTGTCCCCCCTGCATCATCCCGGTTCAGAGGGCCATAATGCCACGCCCCTTTCCTTACAAAGGGTACGTGCATGATGTTTTTGCTGTATTTTGAAAACCATCCTGCAATGGAAGAAGGTTCGGATGCCGCCTTTTCGGAAGACAGTTTCGTGGATTTATATTCGGGCGCGCAGGAAACCGACATAAATATAAAGGGTTTGTCGATTCTATTATGTGTCGCCGGCAGATGTGGTAAACCCTTGGGTATTGCAACAGCGCTCGTGCATGTAAAGATATGCTTTTCCTGTTCTTTCCCTTGACCAAGACAGAGCTCAACCTCAGCGCCGAGTTCGCTCAGATCATTCATGTCTGTCCCCAACCAGAGCAGGACCTGATCAAAAGGATGCTTATGGGGTCTGTACGGCGCCTCGCCCATCCTGCCGGCTGCCACATATGTCCCATATTCAACCTGGGCGTTCACACCGGCAGATTTTCCGTTCAATTTTGCAATCTGTCTGAAAAATCCAGGCCCCTCATCCTTGAAGGACAGTTGCTTTACATATTTTGCGTATTTGTTTTTTACCATTTTTTTTATTTTCCTCCTTTATTTAAATGTTCTCTTGTCCTCAATAACAGGCTACCTCATGTCCATTCCCAATCTCTCTCATAAGATAAACAAGGCATTGCATAACAGACAGGAAGTATAAACAGCAACGCAGGAATAATCAAACATTCTGATGCCGGTTCTCATGTTCGGAATAGTCGGATTTCAGACACTGATATGTTTCAGGGGGATAAGGGATCCTACTTCTTAGGCGCATCCAATCCCCACTTTTTAAAATATTCCTGATAGAACGGGGGCTGCTGGAAGTCCGGTTGTATTGAATAGTTAAACCTTCTAAATCCCATGCCTTTCTCAAAATGATAGACCCCATCCATCAGTTCCTTCAATCTTCTCGTAGGGACCGTGAGAATCATTTCATCATCCTGAGCCCCGGCGCGCTCGAAATCACCGGGATCGGGCACCGTGATCTGGCATTCATCATTTAAAAGTGAGGGAACGACCGAATGGACACAGGATCCTATGGGATCAATGGTTGATGTCACCTGAGTCCCATTGAGATATCTCAAAGAAAAGAGCAAATGTCGCAACTGTGCAGTATTGGAATAAATCATCGTGAGGTCCGGAACAAAATTCGCCGTTTTCAGTGGGCCCAAAACCATTCCGGCATACTTTCCGACGGGCAGGCGGGTCATTTCGCGCGCATGCTTCGCTGCCGCTTCTTTATTGGCTATGAAAAACAAATTCGTGAATCCATCCAGATAATCCTGAGGCGTTTCCACAAGCCCGTAGGAGATTATGGGTTCAAAGCACCAATGATCCTCGATGAACATGGCCAATGTCATTCCCTGGCGGCGCGCAAGGGCAAAGGCCTGGCACATGGCATAATGCTCGCCCCGGTCCTTTTTCGGCCGGATGGCGCCCTCGGGGATTTCGGATTCGGTCTTAAGCATCTTTATCGCAATAGGATATGCCCTCAAGAACAACATTTTCTCGAGGTCGGTGCCATACTTGTTGAATGTTGCTGTTGAAATCGCCATCTGATCACCCCCTTGTATATTTTCTGCCCGGGCCGAATCCGCAAGTACGTTTGAAGTTGTTACAACGGCTCCGGCAACAGCGGTTTTCTTAATAAAATCCCTTCGAGTGATTCCCTTTTGCATTGCCTCATCGGACTTCATGATGATATTCTCCCTTTCCATGTTGAACTCCCTGAGACCTTTTTAATAAATTTCAGATCCGCACTGATAGAATCAGGGATTATTTTTTTACGCGTTTAACAGTGAAACTTGAGGGAGGAGCGGCGCCCATGCCGGGACCGCCCTCCATCTCGATTGTAAAACTCAACTTGATTTCATCGCCCTTTAAAACTCCTTTGTAATTAAACTTCATTTTCATTCCTTGGGAATCCACATCAACTTTAAAAGAAAAATTGTCGCCGTTGATTTTGCCGTCCTTTATCGGGATCCACTGACCGGGCCCCCCAGTAACAGTCCCTGTCAGAGTATCTCCATCCCCTTTGAAATTGTAGGTAAGTTCCATGGGTTGGCCGCCCATTCCTCCAGAAAATGTTCCACTCCACGTGCCATCAATATTAGCGGCTGGGGAGGTTGCGGCTGGGGAGGTTGTGGATACACCCGCTTCATGGGCACAACCGGCAATAAGTAAAAGACCTGCTAAGAAAGCATAAGCATAAATTTTCATGTTAATTCTCCTTTTTTGGGGGGGTTGATTTAGTATGTCCTGGTTTTTTGATAGAATTCACTTTTTGGAGAAAGAAGTATAGTAAATATGCCCCTGTGTGTCAACCTGAAAATCTCATCATGAGGCTGAGCCCGGAAATTATCTACAGGCAGGCTGTTGGCATGGGATCGCTCATTAAAAGGCATCAAACCAGCCTAT
>CAVZMS010000038.1:0-5846 GCA_963776085.1 uncultured delta proteobacterium | reverse complement strand
TTAACTGTCTCGATATAGGCGGACCTGATATCCAGTTCCACGAGCCTCTCCATATTCTTCAGGGACAGCTCCATCTGCTCCATGGATTTCAATGACCTATCATATCTGGCCTTTGCCTTTCGATTGGGAAAGGGAATCGTCAAGGTAAGCCCAGTGTTCAGGCTGGAATAGGGGCTTCCCGGATCCGGCTTGGCGTCACTGAAGGATTCGGCATAGCTGCTTTTCCCATAGGTTAGAAAAAAATCCAGACGCGGCAGGAGGCCGTTTTTGGTCTGCTGGATATCAAGATCTCCCTTTTCCATGGAAAGCCTTGCCTGCTGGAGATCGGCCCTGTATTTTAATCCGAGCTTTTCATGGACTGTAACCTTATCCATCGCGTCCTCCGGCACGAACGGTTTGTCAATGGTTGCCGGCATCATTGCCCACATATCTTCTCCCTGGGGATTCAGGAGATAGAGAAACTGTAAGCGGGCCTTTTCATAGCTGCTCTGGGCATCTATAAGGGCCTCGCGCCGCGACGCCACCTCCGCATTTACCGCCGCAAGTTCTATCTCCGCAAGCTTTCCAACCGCAACGCGCTCCATGGATTCATTAAGCTGCCGTTCCGCCAGGGCAAGGGATTCTTTTTGGATAGATATCTTCTCCCCGGCAAGATAGAGGCTCCAGTATGCCTTTTCGACCCTGGCCACAAGATTCTCGGCAAAGGCCTTTAATTCCGCCTGCGAGATATCCACGTCTAACTTCGCCTTTCTAAGACTAGCAAGGTTTACCCCTGTTCCGAATCCCTGCAACAGGGATTGAGTAATGCTGATCTCAAGGTTGCCTACGGCCTGATCTGTATAAAGGCTTGAAACAGACCCCGTCATATTAGAGTTCAAACTTAAAGTTGTTCCCGTGGGAATGGTCTCAGATATGCCAATGCTTATCCTGGTACGCTCCGTGGTAAGTTGAATGGGTTCCGGTTTGGTGCCGAGTTGCGCCTCGGTTTTGGTATTGCTCTTGTTGGCTGAGGCGGTCACTTGCGGATCGAACTGAGCGCGCTGCTCTTCCACGGAGGTGTAGGTGATCTCAGATTTAAGACGTTGAATTGTAACAGTCGGGTTATTTTCCAATGAAATTAATATGGAATCCTGGATACCGACGTTAAAGATCTCTCCGCCGGAAAGATCCTTAAAGATGCCTTCGGAGGAATTATCATATTCCTCAGACCAAGAGGGTGTTGCGGATAAAAATAAAAAAGAGACAGACAACATCGCTGCAATAATGCCTTAATCCTATTTTAGGGAATGTTGATGTCTTCATTGTGTCACCGGGGTATCTTTAGGGTTACGTTTCTGATTAAAATATGAATAAACTACAGGTATAAGTACCAGGGTTATCAGCGTGGAGCTCAGGAGGCCTCCTATTACTACACGCGCCATAGGCACCTGTGTTTCGCCTCCTTCTCCCAGACCTAATGAAAGGGGAAGCATGCCGAGTGTAGTAGTAAGGGTCGTCATGACAATGGGACGCAGCCGCCTTGCGCCTCCCAGCCTGATAGCTTCATAAAGCTCCATACCGTGAATATGTATTAACTGGTTTGTATAATCAACCAGGAGTATGGCATTTTTGACAACAATCCCGGCCATGATAATGGCCCCGATAAATGCATACATGCTGAAGATTGTGTTGAAAAGGATCATAATGACAGTGACTCCTATCAAGGCCATGGGAATGGAAAACAGGATTATAAACGGGTCCTTGAAGGATTCGTACTGTCCGGCCAGAACCATGTAGATAAGGATAATGGCCATGATACACCCTATCATAAGCTCTTTAAATGACTTCTGCTGTTCTTCATAATCAGAGCCGAATTGAATGGAAAAATCCTTGGGGATAGGCAATGAACGCAGCCCGCTTCTTATATCCGAAATTACCGACCCCATGTCCCTTCCCGTGAAATTGGACCTGATCGATATAATCCTTTCCTGGTCCTTCCTCTCTATCTGTGTAGGTCCTTCCTGGGATTGCGAAACGATGACATTCCTCAACACTACAGGTTCGCCCCGGTTGTTGACGACTGTAAGGTCAAGGAGGTCCGACAGGTCTTTCCTGTCCTTTTCACTCAGCCTCACCAAGATCTTGTACTCATCCCCGCTTTCGCGCAGATAGGATGCGGCCGATCCGCCCACTGCCGTTTCAAGGGCCTTGCCGATAAGAGAAACCGTCAATCCCATGTCAGCGGCCTTTTTCCGGTCAATCCTTAATATCTGTTCAGGCCTTCCCTCATCACGGCTGATGTTTGTGTCGGTAATTCCAGGGACCGCTTTTACTATCTCGTTTACCTTTATGGCGAGTTCCTTTGCAGTGTCAAGGTCATAGCCACGAACCTCGACGCTGATGCTGTCTGTGACTGAGCTACTCATCCTGAGCATGAAATTCGTGGACTGCCTTGCTGTGACCGTCACGCCCGGGATATTGGAAAGAACCCATCGCAGGTCATTGGCCACGTCTTCGCTGCTCCGCTTGCGCTGATCCTTGGGGACAAGATAGATTTCGATATTGGAGGAATTGCCGCCGCCACCACCCCTGAATGGGCCGCCTCCTCCTCCTACCCGCGAAAGCATGGATGTCATCTCAGGCACCTCTTTGCGGATGATCTCTTCAGCACGCTCGGTAATTTTTACCATCGGTTCCAATGTTGTACCTACCGCCATCTCGAGATTGACGCGGACTTGGCTTTCATCGCTTGTCGGCATCAGTTCGACGCCAATAAAACGCACCAGAAAGATTGAGATTAGAAAAAGTCCCGCAGTCACGAGAAGGACGGTCTTTCGATGACTAAGCGCCCATTTCAGAATGGCGCTGTAATATTGTTCCACCTTCTTGAATCCGGCTTCGCTGACTGAATAAAACCTATGCAGAAGGTTTTCCCCGTCATAGTGCTCCGAAGGGGTGTAGTGAAGAAAACGCGATGCCAGCATGGGGACAAGGCTCAATGCTACAAAAAGGGAACACAGGAGGGAAAAGCATACAACATAGGCCATCTGCTTATAAATAATGCCTGACATCCCACGGATGAAGACAACAGGAATAAAGACAACCAGGGTGGTAAGGGTGCTTGCCACTACCGCAGCAATGACCTCTGAAGTGCCGGTTATGGTGCTGTCAATGGGATTCAGGCCCCCTTCACGATGGCGATAGATATTTTCAAGGACGACTATGGAATCGTCCACAAGCATCCCGATCCCAAGGGCAAGGCCTCCGAAGGTAATTACATTCAGCGTAAAATCGCCGAAATATAAAAGGGCAAATGTCGCGATGATTGAGATTGGTATGGCGGTTGCGATTATGAATGTGCTGGATATATTCCTTAACATCAGGAACAGGATCAGTACTGCAAGTATCCCCCCGATTATGGCTGAATAACCGACATCATGGATGGATTGTTCAATGTATTTCGATTGATCCA
This sequence comes from uncultured delta proteobacterium, assembly GCA_963776085.1. Taxonomy (GTDB): domain Bacteria; phylum Desulfobacterota; class DSM-4660; order Desulfatiglandales; family HGW-15; genus CAVZMS01. Next base: position 2,395 of record CAVZMS010000038.1, on the reverse strand, counting down.
TCATGGTAAACATCTTAATCTGAGGGATATCTCTGTTGATCTTTTCCATCTCCGCCTTTACCGCCTGTGCGACCTCAACGGTATTTGACCCTGACTGCTTAAATATGGCGACGTTCATAGCATCTTTGCCGTTGATACGGCTCATGTTTTTTATCTCCTCCCAGGAATCTTCTACATCTGCTATATCACCGACCCTGATCGGTGTTCCGTCCTTGATAGTCACCACGGTCTCACTGATATCGTTTAATGAGCTGAATTCGCCCTGGGTCCGGATGAGTATGTCCGAGTTGCCCTTTTCATAGGTGCCTGCCGGGACATTGAGATTTTCATTGTTCAGCGCGGTAATAACGGTCTGCGGCGATAAGCCAAGGGCCTTGAGTTTTGCGGCCTTGAGGTTTACGTGTATTTCCCTGTTCAAACCTCCCATTATGTTCGTAGAAGCAACCCCATTCACCCTTTCCAGCCGGTATTGCACCTGATCTTCTATCACCTGGCGCAGATCCAGGAGGCTCATATTGCTTGAAATGCCTAAAAAGAGTATAGGCATGGAATTAACATCCATTTTCATTATACTCGGGCGATCGACATCATCAGGCAGGGCTCGGGAGACGCGGTCTATGCGTTCACGGACATCATTGGTTGCGACATCCAGGTCCGTGCCCCATTCAAAGGAAACACTGACCCTGCTGCTTCCTTCCGAGGATGTGGAGGATATCTCTTTAACGCCCTGGACGGCTGCCAGGGCACTCTTCTATTGGTCGTGTTATAAGCTCCTCTATCTCCTGGGGCCCCACATTCCCGTAGCTGGCGGACACGGAGATTGTGGGGTACTCAACCGAGGGCATAAAATCAATAGAAAGCCTCTGGAATGAGACTGCGCCGATCAGTATTATAATTAAAAAGATGATTGTAGTAAGAACAGGTCTGTTTACTGAGGATTTTGCAATCATCGCCCTCTCCCCCTATTTAATTCCGATAAATCGCCGGCGGGTTTAACGGAGGCCGAATCACCGGTTGTCTCGCTTAAGATTACATATCCTCCGTCCTGAAGGAGGTGCTGGCCGAGACTAACCACGGGGCCTTTAATTTCAGGAGAAATGATCTCGGTTTCTGTTCCTGTGGAGATGCCTGTCTCGACCGTGTAATGCCTGGCAATCTTTTTTTCTGAAGCCGGATCTTTTTCAACAACAAAGATGCCTTCCTTGCCGTCGCTCTTTATTATCGCTGCAGTGGGGATCACCTGGGCGGCCTCTTTTTCCTGAAGAACGACGCTTACTATAGCAAACATGCCCGGTTTCAAGAGGCGCTCCTTATTTTCGACCTCTACTTCAACCTTTGCAACCCTCGATGCCTCTTCAAGGACAGGGGCAATCCTCGCAACCTTGCCGGCAAATGTTATTTCAGGAAAGGCATCCACCTTTAATTCCGCAGATTGGCCGACCTTGATGCGGCCGTAATCCTTTTCGATAATGGTTGCCTGAACAATAACATTGTCAATGCCGACTACTGAAACAAGAGGGGAATTCGGCGAGAGAAGGCTCCCTTCATCCACATATCTCTCGCCTATAAAACCAGGTTCGGTAGCGGCCAGGACTGTATAGTCCAAACGAATTTCAGCGGATTTAAGGGCCGCCTCACGTTGCTGCACCTGGGCGCGGGCAAGTTCCAGGCGCGATTTCTGGGCATCAAAGACAGTGGATGCAGTATCCAGTTCTGATGAAGAGGAAATTCCCTTTTCCTGAAGAGATCGGACACGCTCGAGATCCTGTCTTGCCAGTTCGAACTGGCTTTCAGCCTCGTTAAGGGAGGCCTGTGAGATCTTAAGGTTTGCCTGGGCCTCAAGGACTGCCTGCTGATATTCGGCATCGTCAACACGGGCTATAATCTCCCCTTTTCTTGACCCAATCTCCTATCCTCTTGGTAATTGTAACCACTCTGCCGGACACCTTAGGTGAGATAATATATTTATAAATGGGATTAACCGTACCGGTAAATTCTCTGATCTCCCTGATAGGTTTTATACTTACGTCGGATACTTCTACGGCAACCGTCTGTCCTTGTCCTTGTCCCGGTCCCCATCCCTGCTGACTATTTGTGAATAGAGAGATAATGCGCCATCCTAAAAAACCAAGAAAAATAACTATGACTATTATGAGAATATTTTTTTTCATAATATTGTCCTTTAATGATATGCCCTTCATTTTTTAAAAAAAATAAAGGTTTTGTTTCCGGCTATTGTAACTTTTCCCGGGATAAAAATGTGAAGTTTTATAGTATAGTCAATTGATAATTGCAAACGAAAAGGCATTTCTTTATAATTCATGCGCCTTTCATTAAACAATCCTATTATAAGACGTTTAATTCGCTAAAAAAGTTACATAATCATAATATTTTA
>CAVZMS010000037.1:0-7472 GCA_963776085.1 uncultured delta proteobacterium | reverse complement strand
TTTTTATGTACACCTATTTCAACTTTCAGTTACGTATTGCTTCAAAATCTTTTTGACAATAGCTTTTCAAAGGTTTATATGATATGACTTTTTTATCGGGCCGTTAGCTCAGTCTGGTAGAGCAGCGGACTTTTAATCCGTTGGTCGTGGGTTCGACTCCCGCACGGCCCACCAGCATTTTGAAAAATCGTCCCCATCGTCTAGCCAGGTCCAGGACACAGGCCTTTCACGCCTGCAACAGGGGTTCAAATCCCCTTGGGGACGCCAGAATTATGTGTTCAATTCTATTCACTATAAGCCAATTAAAATTATTCTTGCAATTTCCTCATTAACTGTTAATCTATTAAATTCCGATATTTACAGGTTTAAGGGATCCAGGGGTCAAGTGAAATACTTAAATATTACAAGACCCACTTCGAACGAGGCATTCGGAACCCTCGAATCCTTGACCACTTTCTCTCAACTAATCGGGAGAAGAACCAAATACAACGTATATGTTAAAAAAGTTTTGTTACATTTCTTTTGGTTTTTTCAATCTCCGCATGCCAAATCTTTGATCGCCCCGATGATAGAGATGTGATCACTGTTGGCAACACCGGCATCACCAAAGATGAGTTGAGGAGAGATATAGGGCGTATCATTTCTGAGATGGGGATGACTGAGGAGGAGGCCCAACCTGCTATTAAATCTATAATCGGCAAGGTGACGGAGAAGTATCTGATTATGGAATACGGCAAAGATGAGGGGATAACGCTCAAGGATGATGAATTAAAAGCAGCCATAAAGGACATAAAGAAAGATTACCCGGAAGATATCTTTAATGAAATGCTTCTTAAGAGATACATAGATTATAATACATGGGAGCAAGAGTTAAGACAGGATCTTCTCATTAAAAAAATCATCACAAAGGTCTTTGAAGGCATGCCCCCTGTAAGCTTTAATGAAACCATGGCATATTATGAATCACACAGAAATGAGTTTACACGCCCACGGATGGTTCAATTAAGGCAGATTGTTACTCGATCCAGAGAGGATGCGGAAAAGATTTTAGATCGTCTTGCCAAAGGAGATACGATGGAAAAGCTGGCAAAAGAATATTCCATTACTCCGGAGGCCGAAAATGGAGGCATCCTGGGTTGGATCGCGAAAGGCGAACTGGAAGAGGATATCGAGGAAGTCGTTTTTGCCCTCCCGATCTATAAAAAAAGCCCTATTTTAGAGTCACCATACGGCTACCACATCTTTGAAGTCCTGTCTGTAAGAGATGAGGGATTTAAAACTCTGCCTGAGGCCAAGGCGGATATTGAGTCGATCCTCATTCTTCAGAAAAGGGAGTCTTTTTATGTAAAATGGATTGAAGGATTAAGAGATCGTTTCCCTGTGACCATAGACGAAGAGATCTATAGAGATTGGAATATGGAGGGATAAACAGTATGAGGGCCTTATTGATATCATTTTCCTGTGTATTTGTCCTGTTCAGTTCTACCTGCCATGTGTCTGCGGAGATCACTAACAGATTGGTGGCCTTTATCAATAATGATGTGATTACACTCTATGAGCTGGAGAAAAAGATAGGGGAGATGACCGGCAAGAGATCCAACGATATAAAGGCGCAGGACGAACAACAATATATTGAAATAAGACAGGAGATACTGGAAGAACTGATTAATGAAAAGATTACTCAGGCAAAGATCCAAGAGTTGGGGCTGAAGATAACCGAGGGTGAGATTGATTCAGTTATTGAGGATATAAAAACTGAAAACCGGTTTACTCAAGAGGAATTGATAGATCAATTGAAGACTGAAGGGATAACCTATGAGAGGTACCGAGAAAAGATCAAGGAAGATTTGGAGCGCAACCAGCTTATCGATTACGAAGTAAAGTCAAAGATTATTGTCAGGGAAGATCAAATAATTAAGTATTATCAAGATAATATGGAAGATTATAAAACAGAGGGGCAGGTCTATCTGGCCGGCATCTATCTTATGAAAAATAATCCTGATAATGAGGAAGAATTAGCTGAATTGACAAAAAAGGGCGAGATGATATTGGCCAGGCTTAAAAAAGGCGAAGATTTCGGTGTCTTGGCAGAGGAGTTTTCCCAGGGCCCAGGCGCTGACGAGGGAGGGGACTTGGGGCTATTAAAATCTCTCAGATCGACCGGGATCTGCTTGATATCCTTGAGAAACTGCCCGAAGGGGGAATCAGCGATCTTATTAAAAGAGACAACAGCATACAGATTATTAAACTTATCAAGAGAGATGGAGGGGGAATAAGGCCTATCGAGGAAGTAAGAGATTCGATTTATGAAAAACTGTATTCGGAAAAAATCAATGAAAGATATACATCATGGCTTAAAGAGCTGCATGATAACAGTTTTACAAAGATAGTCTTTTAGGATCATCTCCAAATTAGTTGATCGATGATCAGGATTCAAGGCCCTTCGACGGTGCCATTCGACAAGCTCACATGGTCCAGAGCAGCGTCGAGGGACTCAGGGCTGTGAGCGTTTCGAACAGGTTCCAGGGGCCCAGGAGTTCAAGTGAAATGATTAATAATTACAAATAAGAAAATTAAAGGGCAAGATGGGGTCTCCAAAAGAATCAGGGGTAGGCAGCCTCTTAAAAGGTGAAAGGGAGAAAAGGGGGTTCAGTCTGGATCAGTTGTCCCAGATTACCAGGCTCAGAAAACACTATATCGAGGCATTGGAGGATGAAAACTGGGATAATCTCCCCTCTCCTGTTTATGTGAAGGGTTTTATCAGGGCTTATGCTCAAGGTCTTGGTTTTGATGCTAAAGAGGCGATCAGTCTGTATGAAAATATAGCCCCTGTTGAGGAAGAGATCCCGAAACCCCTTACAGAATTAAAGGAAACCAAAAGAAGGGTCGCCTATTTTATTATACCTTTGATTGCGGTACTGGTCCTCGGCATCTATATACTGGCTAGACTATAAAGACTTTTTTCTCCCGGATCTTCCCTTGACAAGCCAGAAGGAGAAAGAGCCGACACCTGCGCCGGAACAGGGGATGAATCCTATAGAAGAGCGACGGGACAGCAGTCCTGGAAGAGAAGGCGGATCAGAAGAGTTGCCGGCGGATAACTCTATTCAGGGTCCTCCTGTTAAAGAAGCAGCCCTCGATCATACGGCCGGACCCGTTACATCCGTTATAGATCGCTCGATACCTGTCCCTCCCGGCTCTGTTGAGCTCATTCTGACAGGCATTGTAAACATGAGGACCTATATCAAGATATATATAGATGACAATCCGCCCAAAGAATATATCTTTCAACCGGGCAGCAGGCCCCAATGGGTTGCCAGAGAGGGGTTTTATATAGTAGTAGGCAACGCGGCAGGGATAGAGTTTGACTTTAACGGAAAAAGGATAACTGATCTGGGTCCCCCTGGTAAAGTTATCAGGATAAGTATCCCTGAAGATTTTGAATCTAAGATTAATGGAAACTGAATTGGAAAACATCTTTGAGATATTCGAAGAGAGGGGCTTTATTGAACAGGCTACGGACAGGGAGTTGATCCGTGACCTGTTAAAAGAACCTGTCACATGTTATATCGGATTTGATCCCACTGCCGCCAGCCTTCATGTGGGGAATCTTTTACCGATCATGTCTCTTGCCCATGCCCAGATGAAAGGACACAGGCCGATTGCCCTTGTTGGAGGAGGGACAGCGCTTGTAGGCGACCCCAGCGGCAAAACGGAGATACGCCCTATCATGACAAGGGATGAGATCGATAAAAATGCCGAAGGGATCAAAAAGCAGCTGTCCAGGTTTATTGATTTCAGCGACGGCAGGGCTTTAATGTTAAACAATGCCGACTGGCTGGTGGAGCTTCATTACATTGATTTTTTAAGAAACATAGGCCGCCATTTTAGCGTCAACAGGATGCTGACCGCGGAAAGTTACAGGGCTCGGATTAAGACCGGGCTTAGTTTTATAGAATTTAATTACATGCTGCTTCAGGCCTATGACTTCAGATACCTTTTTCAACATTACAACTGCCGACTGCAATTGGGAGGGAACGATCAGTGGGGAAATATCCTGGCCGGCGCGGACCTGATAAGACGCCTGGACAATGAGATAGTCCATGGGGTTACATTTCCACTTATCACAATCTCGTCCGGCATCAAAATGGGCAAGACACACAAGGGTACCGTATGGCTTGATCCGGAATTAACCTCTCCCTATGATTATTATCAGTACTGGATAAACCAGGATGATAAGGATATAAAGCGATTCTTATCCCTCTTTACCTTCCTGCCCATGGCCGAGATTAAAAGGCTGGGGGCCTTGAAGGACGACGGACATCAGGCATGCCAAGGAAGTGCTGGCCTTTGAGGCAACCATGATCTGTCACGGCAGGCACGAGGCTGAAAAGGCTAGGAGTGCCGCCCGACATCTCTTTGGAAAAGAGGAGTCGGAATTATCCGAGGCCGTGCCGACTTTTCAGATAGATGAAACGGTGATTAAAAATGGAATCCCGGCTTACATTTTATTTGAAGAGACAGACCTTTGTGCAACCAGATCTGAGGCGCGTCGCTTGATTTCCCAGGGAGGGGGATATGTCAACGGCATAAAGATTGATGCCTTTGACCGGATTATAGGTCTGAGTGATATGGATAACGGCTCCATATTATTGAGGGCAGGCAAAAAGAGATATATCAGGGTCGATTCAATAGACCTCGCTGGGAATTATCGATATGGGTGCAATTAACAGGTCAGTTTACATGAATAATAATCATGCACCGAGAACGGATGTAAACCAGGAAGAGCTTGATCTTGCCCCGATGGTTCAGGACAGGGCCCTCGTACCCTATGATCCCCTTCAATTTTATCTCTTGGAAATCAGGAGATATAATCTGCTGACCAAAGAAGAGGAGGTGGAGCTGGCTATCAGGGTAAAGGAACACAATGACCAGGAAGCGGCCTATAGGCTTGTCACATCCAACTTGAGACTTGTTGTAAAGATCGCAATGGACTTTCATCGTTACTGGACGAAGAGCCTCCTGGATCTCATCCAGGAAGGTAATGTGGGCCTGATACAGGCAGTAAAAAAATTTGACCCCTACCGGGGCATTAAGTTCTCTTATTATTCTTCTTTCTGGATAAAGGCCTACATGTTAAAGTTTATTATGGAGAACTGGAAGCTGGTTAAGATCGGCACCACTCAGACGCAGCGCAAGCTGTTTTTTAACCTGGCCAAGGAGAGAGACAGGCTGATAGCCGAGGGATTCTTGCCGGAGACCAAACTGCTGGCGGAACGGCTTGATGTCAGGGAAGAGGATGTCGATGAGATGACTCAGCGTCTGGGAAGTGGAGAGGTCTCTCTCAATGCCCCCATAGGTGATGGAGGAAAAGAGGAATATAGTTCATTTTTACCGGATAAGACCATGGATGTTGATGAACAATTATCAGAAGCTGAAGGCCGGTCAATCCTCCTGAAAAAGCTGGAAGAATACAGAAAGAGGTTGTCTGAAAAGGAGTTGGACATATTTGATAACCGTATCATGTCTGATAATCCCATTACCCTGCAAGAGTTGGGGGATAAGTATAATATCTCCCGCGAGAGGGTCCGGCAGATCCAGGTCAAGATAGTCAATAATATTAAAAAGTGGCTCATGGAAGAGATCCCCGATTTTATGGAGGATTTCTCAGATTTTATTAAGTAACCTGTTTGCGTAACTCACAAAGCTAAGGTTTAAATTCAGGAAGTCAATTAGTCGTCAATTACGGGTTCAAGTCGGATCTAGGTTTCAGGGTTCGAGTGGCAACTCGAATACTAATTAGCTATGTATAACGGACAGAAGCCTAAAAACCTAGACTAACAGTCTCTCAATTAGCAGTGTAAACAAATAAAGTCAAACGTTTTCAAGGCAATTATTACTATGAATTATTTAGATCTCAAGACTTATGTTTATAAGTTAACGGCAATTACGGCCTCAATCCTCCTTTCGTGCGCCCTCTCCTGTGCGGGAACAGGGAAGAAACCAATGGCAATAGAACCTATCCCAATACGTTCAATACCGGGGCAGGTGGTCGTCGAGACGGATACAACTGATCGGACTCAAGGTCCCTTGAGAAGGATGTCAGGATTGACCGGGAAATGTATCTGAATTTCATATTGGCCTCCCTCAAGATTATCCGCGGTGATTATAAAGAAGCCAAGGATTACCTGTCCGAGGTCATCGAGAATGATCCTGATTCGATATATCTGAATAAAAAAATGGCCATTATCCTTGAAAAACTGGGAGACACCAAGGGGGCAATCAAACATGCGCTAAAATGCCTGCAAACTGATCCCAATGATATTGAATCCCATCTGCTCCTCGCAGAGTTATTCTTTATTTCAGGGGATAAGGCATCGGAACAAAAGGAATATGAAACGGCCCTCGGTCTCGATCCCCAACAGCAGAGGGTAAGGATGACTTTAGCAACCGTCCTTATCAGAAACGGGCTCTTTAATGAGGCACTGGGACACCTGGATGAGCTGATTAACCAGAACCCGAACCTTACCATTGCCTATTATTATCGGGGAAGGGTACGGATAGAATTGGGCAACTATCAGGAGGCGGAGAAGGAATACCTTCATGCCCTTGAATTAGATGACAGCATGGAACCTGCCCTCTTTGATCTGGCCAGTCTATACCAGATGGAAAAGAGGTTTGAAGAAGCGATCAAGCTCTATGAGAAATTAGTGGGCCTTTACCCCGCAAACAGGGTCGCTAAAGAACGGCTCATAGGTCTCTACAATAACCTCGGCCAAACGGATAGTACCATCAGGCTTTTGGAAGACATAAAAAGAGGATCCGAGCCCGGAGATCCGATACGTCAGACCCTTGGGCTATTCTATCTCAGGCAAGGCAAATTTGCTGAATCCATCGCCGAACTGGATCTTATTGTAACAGCCTGGCCGAAGGACAATAAGTCAAGATATTACCTTGCCATTGCCTACGAGGAGAACGGAGAACCTGAAAAGGCCCTCGAACACTTCAGGATGATTCAACAAGGATCCGAATATTTCATCAATTCTCAGATACATACAGCCTACATTCTGGATGCAAAGGGAGAATCTGATGAGGCGATAAATGTCATTAAAAAGGCTATTGAGGTTGATAATAAAAATCTTGATCTCTATATGATCCTTGCTTCTATGTTTGAATCGAAAAAGAGATATGATAAGGCCTTGGAGGTTATTAATGAGGGGCTTAAATACGATGATAAAAACATAGAGCTTATATTTCGGCTTGGCGTCGTGCTGGATAAATCGGGAGACAAAGATGGCTCCATCGGGCAGATGAGAAAGATACTGGAGATCGATCCCGATAATGCCGATTCCCTGAATTATATAGGCTATACCTATGCCGAGAAGGGGATAAACCTGGATGAGGCCATGGATTTAATACAGAAGGCCCTGAAGATCAAACCCGACAGCGCCTTTATCATTGACAGTCTTGGA
>CAVZMS010000036.1:0-3649 GCA_963776085.1 uncultured delta proteobacterium | reverse complement strand
TTGTCTATTAGCAGTCCATTCTTTCAATTCTTTGTATTACCGGGGGCTTTTTCCCCGGCGATTGCGGCTGTTATTGTAAGGAAATGGATTACGCGTGAAGGATTTGCTGATGCCGGTTTGAAACTGAATCTTTCAAGAGGATGGCGATATTATCTTGTCGCGTGGCTGTTGCCTCTTCCCGTATCTGCCATAGTAATCGGACTGGTGGTAGTATTGGGGATTGGCGATCCCGATTTCTCCTTGCACAGGGCTATGGGGGCTTTATTACCAAACACACCGATCCCTGCTCCTCCATCTTACATCTGGGCTATTATACCAATTGGCTTCCTTATCAACTCTCTCTTTGCGACTTTCATTTTATGGGGAGAGGAATTCGGCTGGCGGGGATATTTACAGATCAGGCTTTTTCCGGAGAACCCTTTGCTTGCAGCCGTCACTACCGGGATTATTTGGGGAATCTGGCATTATCCTTTAAATCTGCGGGGCTACAATTTCCCGGAACACCCTGTATTGGGCTTAGCAGTCTTCCCCGTCAGTACCGTACTGCTGTCCATTATTTTCGGCTGGCTGCGTTTGCGTAGCGGAAGTGTTTGGCCGGCCTGTTTGGCCCATGCGGCTACAAACGCCATCGGCGGGTCGCTGACTATATTGCTTTTTCTGGGCGGCCCGGACCTGCTTTTCACCAGCTATCTCGGGCTGCTGGGCTGGATACCTTTAGGCGCTTTTTGTCTCTGGATTATTCTGACAGGTCAACTGAAACCTGAAAAAGTATCCGGTACGCCCCAACAGAATATGGATTAACCTGTGCTTTGATCAGACTTAAGATACATAAATAAACAGCAAAAAAATTTATCTCAATCTTCTTTGAATTATTTTTTTGTGGCACTACTACCGTAGTCTAAACTTTGGAGACATTGAATTTTGTTTAGACTAATAAATGAAATATTTAAAAATGCTGGATTCGACCAGTATAGCAGAAGGAGAAAGCCGAGTTTACATAATGTGGTATACAACATATTGAAACAGGCATAAAAGAGGCAGGGCTAATTACCCCGCCTCTTTATCCTTTTATTAATACCAATTATATCCGCCTAAACTTTCTTCTAAAACCTGCAAGACCTATAAAACCGGAACAAAGAAAAAGAATGAATCCCAGGCCAACAACAGGATCTATATTTAACATAACCCAACTTAGTCCCACAAATGGCAGGAGACCTAAGCGTACCGGTGTTCGTAGTGTTTCATGTTCTGTAATGAAGTCCGCTATAAAAGGTGAGTATGCATAATAAATATCCACAAAGACCTTACCCGCAGAATTGGTGAGCAGGAAACGATCCCGGAAGTCACGCAGTATCTTGACGTGTTCTTCCATAGGAGATCCATAGGCCGCTGTGGCAATAAAGCAGCCACCACCGCCTCCCCCGCCACTCTCCAGATGCGGTCCCCCCTGCACCCGGCGTGCCGTCGCTATCATCATCACCCTCACCAGGATGCAACAACCGCGAATAAAATACCTGCGTATCTTGAATATCGGTAGTCCTATCCAGATAAGTATCGCTGTCGTTCGGATCAATAATGCAGATCAAAGGCAAAGTAAAATTCCCCAATCCGGATGCATAGATCTCCCATTCTGTGGCTGGTGTCCACATCACAATACCACGGTATGTATTCCTCCTCGATCAGATCCTTAATTGGGGGAGATGTGGATTCGCATACGGTATTTATCATGTATTCGCAATTTGGGCAGTTTTGCAGCCCTCCTAATGACCGATCCTCCTGCTAATAACAGGATGTATTTCCCTTGGTCTTTGGCCATGGAAACAGCCGTTTCCTTTGAGGTTTGCCATACCAGGTCAGCAGATGCCATGCCGCTTCCACTAAACAAAGATACCATTACCACGAAGACAATAGCCCATGTATAAGTTTTCATTTTTCCTCGCTTTTGATAAATCTTTTATCTATTTCATTCTCCCCTGAGTTGTATCCGGATTGCCTTATGCAACCACGGCAGCAGAATCTTTAACGACCCTAAACCTGATGTACGGGAAGGTGGATATAGCTATATAGGCATCGTGAAAAGCATATCAAATGTGTCCCAGATTGCGCGCTCCTCCTCATAAGGCGCCTGTTCAATCCGGCATTCCATGTCAAATATCATTGTTGTCCTGTTCTCGCAATATGGTTCCCATTTGCCGAGGCTTTCGCAGCTCGGATCACCAGTGCGAGCGAAGGCAAACCAGGCGTCCTGCATTTTCCTTGACAACGCCTCAGCGTCCGGTCCTGATCCGCAGAAATTGTCGTCAAAATTACCAAACACAAATCCTATCTCCAGGGCGTGACAAGCCCCAAGAACTCCTCCCATCATCGGGGATTTCCATGTAAATAGATAGTTATATGCCGGTTGATTGTTTTTGCACTGGGCTTCCACAAGCTTGAGGCAGGATATTCGGAACATGAGATCGGTTTGTATGGCGGTCAATATCTCTTTCGGGCTCGTGCTTTCACCCCGGCCTTCCCGTCCCTTCCTGTATGCCGCGATAACATTAGAAACCTGCTCAGGAGGTATAAATCTCTTTAGACGACTTACCATCCCTTCCTCATCAATATTCCGCAACGCGGGATCCGTAACGGCAAAGAGTTTGAACTCCTCCAGATTAGTTCCCGCAAGGGTTTTTACATCAGCCGCTGAACCCTTTTCTATCGCCTCAATCGGAATCTCAGGCATTACGACTCCATCCACTACCGGTTGATGAGGTGTGAGTCTTCCTTCCTTCTCCATTAGATAGAGGCCCAGTTTTTGCTGAGTATCAAGTATCTGTTCAACAGTCAGGGAACGAAGGGCGTCTGTATCATTACCTTTGAGTCCCAGAATATCCAGAAATTTAGCCGTTGTTGCTACACTCTCTTCAAGGGAACACACCGTATTAGCCGCACCGCTTTCGAGAATTGCCTTATGGAATTTACCCTTTGCCAAGGGCATGCCCATAAGACTGCCTATACTCATACCTCCGGCGGATTCCCCAAAAACCGTAATATTATCCGGATCCCCTCCAAACGCCTCGATATTGTCCCTAACCCACTGAAGCGCAGCGATCTGATCCAGAAGTCCTTCACAGCCGGTTGCCGGAATTCTACCACCTGTGATCTCCTTGAGATTCATAAAACCAAGGGCACCAAGGCGGTAGTTAATACTCACCAGTACCACATCCCCCCGGGTTACAATGTTACCGTTTCTATACATTGCTTCGGAACCGGAGCCTATAATAAAGGCCCCGCCATGAATCCATACCATTACCGGTCGTCGCCTGTTATCAAGACCTTTTGTCCATATATTTAGAAAGAGACAGTCCTCATCCTGTGGTTCCTCAATTTTAATGGGGATCACTTCACCTCCGGGTAACTCATTCTGGGGTGAGATAGCTCCATAATCCCTGGCAGGTCTGACGCCTTCCCATGGGGTAACAGGCTGGGGAGGAAGCCATCTAAGATTTCCCACAGGAGGAGCCGCGTAAGGTACTCCCTTGAATGCGAATATTTCATCTTCTAAAATACCCTCAATTTTTCCTGAGTGAATATTAACTATAGCCTCTGTGTTGCCACTCATAATTCTCTCCTTTTACTAAGGATAGATCGCGATTAAGTAGATTGC
>CAVZMS010000035.1:0-14687 GCA_963776085.1 uncultured delta proteobacterium | reverse complement strand
TCTCCATGAAAAAAATTATTGTAGCTACTGAACCGTTGATTTCGATAAGGATTGGAAGGTTATCATCCGTAACAATTGATGTCAAGAAACATGGGAAATGGCAGATATGACGATAATTGAAATAATCAGGGATTCATTGGACAATAGGAAGCTCAAGACTATAGATAATTCGGAATCCCGTCATATCCATGCCTCAGTGCTGATCCCTCTTTTTATCGAAGACGGTCAATACAGGGTGCTTTTCACCAAAAGGACAGACAGGGTCGAACATCATAAAGGGCAGATCTCTTTTCCAGGGGGCGCCGTCGATAAAGAAGACGGCTCACTGGAAGAAACAGCTTTAAGGGAGGCCTATGAAGAGATAGGTCTTTTAAAAAAGGATGTGGAATTGCTTGGACGGATCGATGATATGCTTACACTGGTTTCCGATTTCATTGTACATCCCTTTGTAGGACGAATACCTTATCCCTATCCCTTCAAAATAAATCCCCATGAGGTGGATAGTATTATCATTATCCCCCTATACGTCTTTATGGATAAGAGATCCGGACATATAAAAGATTCTATCGAGGTAAATGGATTTACATACAACGGGACAAGCTATGAATATCAGGGCCATGTCATATGGGGTGCGACCGCAAGGATTATGGAAAATTTTATTCGAATTATAGGGGAAAATTTATGCTTGCCTGGAAAGGGAGAATAATATATATCTATTTGAAAAAACATTCTATGGGAAGCTATCTGCGCACAATTTTCAGCAATCAGCCAAGTCGGGACGTGGCTCAGTCTGGTAGAGCACCGCGTTCGGGACGCGGGAGTCGCTGGTTCAAATCCAGTCGTCCCGACCAGAAAAATAAATACCCGGGAATCTTCCATTCACAAGGCTTCAGCCAAGGTACCTAAAATACTTATCATTCGTTCTATTGATCTCTAAACTGGAGTTTGAGATGGATGTCAAAAGAGGACATAAAAGAAATGACTTAAAGATCTACCTGAAGACCTTAGACGACACTACCAATCAAATCTTCGGCTTCATTGTGGATATCACAAAGGAAGGTGTGATGGTTACAAAAGAGCAGGGCGTTGAAATAGATGACGTCTTTCAATTAAGAGTGGTTTTACCGGTAGAAATAGATGGAAAGAAAGAATTCAGTTTTTCTGCTAAAAGCAGGTGGTCTAAAAAAGACAGCGATTCCAAGTTCTACAATATTGGCTTGAAGTTTATTAAGCTTTCCCCGGGTGATATTGAAATAATTGAGAACCTGATTAAAAACTTCTGTTTCAATGCTGATACTGACTGATTATTGTAGTGCCGGTTTTGTCATCAAAATCCGTTCCTCCTCCTCGTCCACTATTATGTTTCAATCTACATCCCCTATTTTCAATCCACTCGTCCGTGCAGTGATCGGCTTTTTTGACCGTAGGGAATTCATTGCGCCCATGTTTCAATAGACGCCCCCGCGTAGGGGGCGACGCTATATTAAAAGAACATTGGTTTTCATTCAGCCATTAGTTAATAGTTAGGAAGATAGGTTATCGTTATTAAAAACAGATTTCAAAAGCCTGAAAAACGTTAGGTTTCGTATTCCTAACAACATCATTTTCTTGTATCATCCATGCAGATTGTCAACCCAATCTCTCTTATACTACTATATTGACTCATAAAGACAATTCGTCTACAGTTGAATTCAGCAGGCCCCTTGGGGATTGCCCGGTCAGGATTTTGCATATTTAAATGCAGATCTATGTCCTACGGGGGTCTCTTTTCAGAAGCGAAATAATGATAGTGCAAGATATCGGCATAACATGTCGTAAGGCGGGCGGCGGGCTTCCGGGTAGACAGCTACCACTCCTTCCTGGTTAATTTTCTGGAAGCCCTCCGCCCGCCTTTGCTACGATCTTATGCAAAATATCGGGCACTGTATTATTTCGCTTCTGAAAAGAGACCCCCGTGGGACATTAGATCGATTATTAGATGCAAAATCCTGATCGGACTTCGCTGATGCATATTTTCATATTGCCTCACAATATCCGTACATGCACCTTTGGACATTATTAACCATTTAGCAATAGACAAGGAGCTGCAGATGGTCTCTCGCCTGGAAATAAGGCTCAAAAAGGGATTGGTGGACGCCGAGGGAATGAATCTCAGACGAAAAGCAAAGGACTACTTCGGATTTGAGGTGGAGGATATCCGTGTCATCAAGGTCCTGACTATAGACGCCGACCTGGATGACAATCAACTGGAGACGATCAGGAAGGAGATATTTACAAATCCCGTGACAGAGGAGTCATCCTTTTCACCGATAGCTGAAGGATTTGACTGGCTGATATGGATAGGATTCAGACCCGGTGTAAGAGACACCGCCGGGAGCACGGCAATTGAGGCTATTGAGGATCTTTTAAATATTAAGTTCAAGTCCAGTGAGTCCGTTTATACCTCAAGGCTGTATGAGATCCGGGGCAGGATTTCCGAAGGGCAGGCGAGTAAAATCGCAATAGAAATACTTGCCAATGACATAATACAGCAATACAGGCTCTATTCAAAGGAAGGATGGAATCCTGTCGAAGGCATAGGGCATATGGTGCCCAAGGTTATCCTGGATCATATCCCTCATGTAAGCACAATAGCTATAGGGAGCGATGAAGAACTGAGGCTGATCTCCCACGAGCGAAACCTGGCCCTTCAGGACAGCGACATCCCCACGATCCGTAAATATTTCTTAAGAAAAGACATCCTGAGCCGGAGAAGACGTTATGGGTTGGACCTGCCTACTGATGTGGAGATTGAATATATCTCCCAGGCCCGCAGTGACCATTGCAACCATAATACCTTTAAGGGTCTCTTCAGGTATCATGACCTATCGAGCGGATACGAGGAGGTCGTTGACAACCTTTTTAAGACATGCATCGAGGCCCCCACCCTCGCTATTAAAGAGAAAAAAGACTGGGTTGTCTCGGTCCTATGGGATAACGCGGGTGTCGCCCGTTTTGATGATGACTATTATTACGTAATTACCGGCGAAACCCATAACAGCCCCTCCAATATGGAGGCATATGGCGGAGCCATAACAGGGATAGTGGGCATCTACCGGGATCCCATGGGAACCGGCAAGGGGGCAAAACTGATCCTCGGCATGTACGGCTACTGTGTGGGTCATCGCGATTATAACGGGGAATTAAGGCCCCACCTGCACCCCAGGCGGCTCCTGGATGGCGTAATTGAAGGCGTTAAAGACGGGGGAAACAAGAGCGGTGTCCCAACCCCTTTTGGGCAGGTAGTCTTTGATAATGGTTATATGGGTAAATGCCTTGTCTTTGTTACGGCCATGGGAATAATGCCCGCCATGATAGCCGGAGAGTCATCCCATTTAAAAAAGACCGGGCCGGGGGATCTTATCGTCATGGCGGGTGGCAGGGTTGGAAAGGACGGCATTCATGGGGTCACGGCGGCCTCTGAGACCTATAGCGAAAATACCCCCGCCGGCCATGTCCAGATCGGAGACCCCTACACACAGAAAAAGATGCATGATTTCCTTTTAGAGGCCAGGGATGAAGGCATTATCTCTTTCATTACCGACAATGGCGGCGGCGGACTTTCTTCTTCAATCGGCGAGTCTGCCCGATTCAGCAACGGCTGTCGAGTTGACCTGGATAAGGTCCCCTTAAAATACGCAGGCCTGGACCAATGGGAGATATGGGTATCCGAATCACAGGAGAGGATGACTATTGCCGTCAAGCCTGAACACATTGATCGCTTCATGGAGCTTTCCGACAAACATGCCGTGGAATCGACCGTCATCGGTGAGTATAATGATTCAGGCTACCTCAGGCTGGACTACAAAGGCAAGACCTGCGCCCTTATCAGTATGGATTTCATGAAATCCGATTTCCCCCAGTGGGAGTTCGACGCCGAATGGACGCCTCCGGAGTTAAGAGGGCTCAGGGAGCCGGTGCTTACCGAACCCAGAAGGCATGGGGCTGTTATCAAGACCATGCTGTCCCGTCCCAATATCTGTTCTAAAAACTGGATCGCCAGGCAGTACGACCATGAGGTCCAGGGGGGATGCGTTATCAAGCCCCTTGTTGGAAAGAACCGCGACATGCCTAGCGACGCGGTGGTCGTTATGCCTATCCTGGGCCTAGGCAGGGGGATTGCGACATCCCAGACTATGAATCCTTTCTACTCAGAGATAGACACCTATCACATGACCGCGGTGACTATAGATGAGGCGGTCAGAAAAGTCCTTGCCGTAGGAGGAGATCCTGGGCATCTGGGCGGGGTGGACAATTTCTGCTGGCCTACTATCCAATATCATCCGGAGCGAAACCCGGATGGGAAATACAAGGCCGCCCAACTGGTCAGGGCCAACTGGGCCTTGCGCGATTATTGTCTGAGCTATGGAATCCCCCTTTTATCGGGCAAAGACAGCATGTATATCGACGGCAATCTGGAAGGCCCATACGGGGAAAGGCGCAAGGTATCAGGCATGCCAACCCTTCTGTTTACTGTATCCAGTGTCATTAAGGAGATCGAAAGATGCGTGACCATGGATGTCAAATTTCCCGGAGACCTTGTTTACGTGTTCGGTAAAACCCGGAATGAACTTGGAGGCAGCGAATATTACCGGATGATTAACCACACAGGTCTTAACGTCCCTAAGGTGGATGCCGAAGAGACCTTCCCCCTTTACCTGACTTTTCATAAGGCCGTTCAACAGGGTCTTATCTCTTCAGCCCATGCCGTCTCAAGGGGCGGACTGGCAATCCATCTGGCCCTTTCTGCTATGGGCGGTGAAACCGGGATGGAGATCCGACTGGATGATGTGCCCTCCGATGAAGATCTGCCTGACAGTGTGTTGCTTTATTCGGAGTCGGCAGGCCGTTTTGTGGTTACTGTTGATCCCGCCAGGCAGGATGCCTTTGAAAAACTCTTTGCCGGAATGGCAATAGGCCGCATCGGTATTGTCACGGAGTCATCCCTTTTCAAGGTATATGGAAGAGATGGTTCAGGGATAATTGAGGAAGAGATCGGGCTCTTAAAAGATTGCTGGAAAAAAGTTTATGGAGGATTGATATGACAGTTGTCAGGGCCCTTATCCTTACAGGTTATGGACTGAACTGCGATTATGAGACGGATTATTCCCTTAAAATAGCAGGGGCCGAACCACACAGGATACACATCAATGAACTGATCCGACTAGAAAAATCGGATCCTGAAAAAGGACTGTCTCATTACCATATACTGGTCTTCGGGGGAGGTTTCAGCTGGGCTGACGATCACGGGGCCGGCGTGGTTCTGGCATTAAAACTGAAGTATAATATAGGGGAACAGATCTACCGTTTTATAAGAGACGGCAAACTTATAATAGGTATCTGCAACGGTTTTCAGTCCCTTGTCAATCTGGGGCTCCTTCCCGGCTTTGAGTATAACTACAAGGAACGCCGTGTAGCCCTTACCTGCAATGATTCCGGCAACTTTATTGATCAATGGGTAAATCTGAAGATAAATCCGGAATCGCCTTGTGTCTTTACCAGGGGCATTTCCCGGATTGAACTTCCTGTCAGGCACGGGGAAGGAAAATTTTTTGCCTCCAATTCTGATATTGATCTCCTTTTAAGTAATAACCAGGTGGTCATGCAGTACGCGGATGAAATGGGCGATTGCGCTGACGGGAAATGGCCGTCAAATCCCAATGGTTCCCTCAGGGATATAGCCGGGATATGCGATCCCACGGGAAGGATCTTCGGCCTTATGCCCCACCCGGAGGCCTTTCATGATTTCAAAAATCATCCTGACTGGACCAGAAGAAAAGAGGCCCTTATAAGAGAGGGGAAAAATATCGAGACCCGAGAAGGGGATGGCATTCGTATCTTTAGAAATGCAATTGAATATATAAGGAAGGAGTATTAAAATAGTCTAATCCTGTTCCAGGAATTCACGTATAATTTCTTCTAACTCGCCGGTTTTGCCCCAATAGAAATGATCCGCCCCCTTTATTACCCTGAGAGCGGCCTCACGATTCCATGAGGGGATCATCTTTTTAATAGATTTCCAATCAGCGATCTCATCTTCCGAACCGGTTATTACCAGTTTAATCTTCGGGTTATATCTAAGGGAGGAAAAATCCAGCAGATCAACCGGGGGAGAGATCATTATTACCCTTTTTACCTTTTTATACTTATTTAAGCCGAGGGCGTTTACCCAAGACCCAAAGGAATAGCCGACAAGATCAAGCTCCTTTTTCCCCAAATCAGCAAAGTAAACAAGGGCAGCCTCGACGTCATCCTGTTCACCGATTCCTTCGTCATATTCTCCCTCACTCTGCCCCACTCCCCTGAAATTGAACCTGAGCGTGCCGTATCCCTTTTCCTGATAAACCATGCATACTGCCTCCACAACTTGGTTATGCATATCGCCGCCATGCTGAGGATGAGGGTGGGAAATAATAACGCCCTTATCACCCGGTAGGGTTTTTAAAAGCCCTTCTATCTTTATTTTGCCTGAATGAATGATAATTGCTTCTTCCGTCATTCCAGTCTTCTTCATAAAAAAGGATTCGACCACTTTTCAATACCTATTGTAGAAGAGGGCCTGTCTCCATAGTCATGCCCCGGCCAGACAATGGTTTCTATGGGAAGTGTTAGAAGCCTTTTATTTATTGAATTCATAAACTGGGCCATAGATGCCCCCGGCAGATCGGTTCGGCCGATACCCCCTACAAACAGTGTATCGCCTGTGAACAGATTGCCGTCTCCTAAAAGACAGATCCCGCCGGGGCTATGGCCTGGCGTATGTAATACCTTCAGTATGACATCACCTACGGTGATCTCATCACCGTCTTTAACAAATATATCCGCATGAGGCGAAAGGGCGAAACCCAACTGTCTTGCCATCATCCTGTCCTTCCGGCGAATTAAATAACCTATCATCCTCTTCATGCATGATTATCTCCGCCCCGGTAAGCTCCTTCATCCTTGCATTACCGCAGGTATGATCACCATGGCCGTGCGTGTTTACGATATATTTGAGAACAAGGTCGTTCTGATCAATCCTCTCAACAATATGCTCCTCATTTCCTGCCGGATCAATGACCAGGGCCTCTTTCTTGACAGGACAGGCCACTATGTAACAAAAAACATCCATGTACCCTACCTTCATCTGTTCAATATACATTAATCTCTCCTTTAAGATCCTCTTCCGTTGATCGCTGTCAGACCTCAGTTATATTCAGGGTCGTCCGTTTAGAATTTTACATGACAGATGTGCTTTATGTATGTCCGTCGGGGGTCTCTTTTCTATAATCCAAAAGAGTCATATCCTTCGCTTTCCTTAGAACGGTTTATCATAACCTTGCTGAGATCATACATAATCCTGAAAGGCTGGATATCGGTAAGGCTGTCTACAAATCGGGCCTTATCCATGGCAATACTCTTGGGATCTTCTCCTTTTCTGAGTCTCTCTATAAGTTCCTTATGATAGAGTTCGACAGCCTTCATAGCCTTTTTAAGATAGTTAGCAACATCACCCTCTATCACAGCATTATGGCTCAGGACGGCCCTTTTGGCCGGGAGTGATGCGAGCTTGCGTATGCTGTCGCAGTAGATCGCCAGAGATACAAAGTAATTAGGCCAAAAGGCATCCTTTTCCGGGACATAGAAGCCGGTAGCATCACCTACTACAAGAGTGCCTTCAGCCTCTTCAAAGAGGGAGAGATGACAGGGGGAATGCCCGGGTGTCTCATAGACATCCCATACAATGCCTGCGCCAAGCTCAATCTTATCTCCTTCTTTGACCGTTGAATCAACCTCAAAGTAATAGTCATCCAGAGCTGGCGGCATTTCCGCTATCTCATCTTTTGCCTTCATAAGCTGTGCTATTCCGGTATCATTTAGGATAAAGTCGTTGATCCATTCCTTCTTTTTAAATGTCGCGGCTGCAATCGGGCTGGCAATGACCTTAATATGAGGCCACAACTTTTTGAAACGGGGTACGCCTCCGATATGATCCGCATGGGTATGTGTCAAGAAGATATATCTGATCTTTTCAGGATTAATTCCTATGCCCTTTATCTGATCAACAATAATCTGAAAAGTCGGGCCGGTACCGCCTTCTATAATCATCCCTTCCTCGCCCATGGACAAATAGGCAGGAAATGCCGGTGTCCCCAGTTGATAGAACTTTGAGGTCTCGCGAATGGGGTCATGCTTTAGACTACTCATTGGCTATTTTACCTCCATGTAATTTTTTTCATTTCTTCTATTCTTTACAAAAAAAACGCCTAAGCGCGTGCTTGGCGTTTTTTGACCTGGTTTATTTGCAGACACACGCTAACTACAGCAGGTCCTCCTGCTAAAAAAGAAAAAGCCGAAAAAATTGAATGAGAAAGCGTGTGTTTTCATATCTGTTTTTACCTTTGGGATAACTCTTACATGATTAATTTTGATTGTCAAGATTTTTTTGATTTGTTTAATTTGATTTTTTGATAAGAGCGTTATTTATTTTCCTATGCCCCCCTTTCTTGCATTCATATATAATAGCTGGTCTGCCTTTTCCTGCAGAGTCATCCTTGAAATAAGGTCGTTGACTCTTTTTTCAGTTGAAAGAGAAGGATTCTGAAACGGGAAATTGTAATTCGGCTGCTGTGCCGAAGTAAAATTAGATGAGGAGAAAAAGAAACATTAATATCTTTATTATAAATTACTTAACCGAGAATCTGTAAATAGTTCTTGATGTGAATGTTTCACCGGGATTAAGTACTGTTGTCGGGAAATCCGGATGGTTAGGACTATCGGGATAATGGCCCGATTCAAGGCAAAAGCCTGATCTGAATTTATATGGTTTTCCCCCATGACCTATCTTGGTTCCATCAAGAAAATTACCGGTATAGAGCTGCATCCCGGGCTGATCGGTAATAACCTCAAGAACGCGGCCGCTGGTTGGCTCATATACAGTCACATCAACGTCTTCTTTATTATCCAGAACAAAATTATGATCATAACCACGACCTAAAATAAGTTGTTCATAATTCTCACCGATTCTTTCTCCAATGGTGTGAGGTGTTGTAAAATCAAAAGGTGTTCCTGCAACCGGACGGATCTCTCCTGTTGGTATCATTACTGAATCAACCGGAGTGAATGCCGAAGCTTTCATTGTCAGCTCATGATCAAGAATATCACCGTTTCCTGCACCATGAAGATTAAAATAAGCATGGTTGGTAATATTCAGAACTGTCTTTTTATCAGTTGTACATTTATAGTCCATTATGATCTCATTTTTGTCTGTCCAGGTATAGATGACCTCAACATTCATTTTACCCGGGAAGCCTTCTTCCATATCGGGGCTTATATAGGTAAATTTAACTGCATGGATACTTCACTATCTTTAAGAACTTCAGTATTCCAGACGACACTATGCCATCCGGCGGGACCACCATGAAGAGTATTTGGTCCGTTGTTAACAGGAAGAGTGTATTCTACACCGTCGAGAGTGAATTTTCCTTTTGCAATCCTGTTGGCATATCTTCCTACAACTGAGCCGAAAGACATATCGCCTTTAAGTGTTGCTTCAAAATTGTCGTAACCGAAAGTAATATTCTCCTTTTTACCGGTTTTATCCGGAACTTCAATCCAGTTGATCTTTGCTCCGTAGTTGGTAAGCCTGATAACATTACCTGCTTTGTTTGTCAGGGTTAAAAGATATACCTCTTTTCCCTGGTGTGTGCCGAAAATTTCTTTTTTAACCATCTCTTTATTTTTTGCTGACTGATTGCAGGATGTAAAATAAACAGCTGCAACCATAATTAATGATAATAATAGAATTCTTTTCATCTTTTTCAGGTAAATAGGTTGTTGATAGAACTCGCTTTTTGATGAACCGAGAATAGAAAATTTACCCTTTTATGTCAAGGTAACTTCAGACGCATAGAACAACTTATTCATTTTCACTTTTCCGGGAGTCCGGCCTACTGCTTTTACCCGCCGCAAGTATGGAGGATTCCGGTCCCATAAGACAAGGTGTTTGAGGATCTTCTTGACTACTTCCTCCTCTACAATGACGTTTATATAAATGGAAACGGTTCAATTCTTGACTTAAACTGTTCAATAAAGTATATTTTCCCTCATAATTCGTTGCGCCTGTAGCTCAATTGGTAATAAATCGGCAGATAGAATTTAGTACTTTTCTGCTATTCCATATTAATGTTAAAATTATTTAATACATGATCAAAATAATAAAACAACTTTAATCGGAGGGGAGAGAATATGAGTTCATTACATTTTATTACCAGACGGTATTTGGTTTGCTTTATTGTTGGCGCGTTCATTTTCGCATCATTCATTGGTTGTGAACACTTGGGTGGATCAGCCGGTTCTAGAACGACGGATGATGTGAAACTGACTGTTCTTGATCCCAGAGGGCAGCCGTCAGGGATGTTCGGCCGGCGGGGTGCCGCCGGTGCGGATATGTTGGCAAATCGTAATCCGGATACACAGCCTATCATATCCCATGATGAACTGGTACCGGCTCGAATGGCCCCCAGGCTGGAAAGCCTGGATAATAAGACGATTTACCTGGTGGATACGGGTTTCGCCGGCGGTAAAGAGTTCTTTGAAGAAATGCAGAAATGGTTCAATGAAAATATGCCTTCCGTTAAAATAGTGGTGCGTCCCAAACCAGGCAACGCGTTCGCGGACAGTCCTGAATTCTGGCCTGAACTCAAGCAAAAGGCGGATGGCGTGGTCTTCGGCGTCGGCGGCTGAGACGGCTGTTCGGCTAGTTTAGCCGAGTTTTCCCGAACAATGGAAGGTGAGTACGGTGTACCCACGGCCCCCATGGTCACCGCGCGATTCGCGGATTATGTTATACGGGATGGTCACACCCATGGAATGAATCTGCGCTGGAGCTTTCCCCCCTATCCGGTCGCATGGGTTCCCAGGGAAACCCTGAAGCAATATATTAACGGGAATGATCCCGTAACCGGTAACAAGTTAATGACTGAAGTAATAGATGCCCTGACAAAGCCATTAACCGAGGCTGAGAAGAACCCTGAAATCCCCAAAAGGGCCAAAAGGCCCCGCCTGCTGGAACCGGATACTGAGGCGAACCTCCATCGGTTGTTCCTTGAGATGGGCTGGACCGACGGTTTACCCATTGTGCTGCCGACAGAGGAAAGGGTCGCTGAAATGCTTACGGGAACCGGCCACGATCCCCAGGAGGTGGTTGGCAGGATGTCGGTCACCACAAATGAGGAACTGAATGAATACACGGTGGAAAAGGTAGCCGTAATCGCTGTTATGGCCGGCGCCAGACCGGAACACCTGCCGGTCATCCTGGCGATAGCTTCGACCCAGCACCCCTCCATGCCCAGTTCCACGGGATCTTACGGGAGTATGGTGGTAGTGAACGGTCCGGTTGCCAAAACAATCGGAATGAACAGCGGCGTCGCCGCGCTTGGGCCGTTCAACTATGCCAATTCCGTCATAGGCAGGGCCTGGACGCTTATGACTATAAACTTTGGCGACGCGCGTCCGGGTGACACCTTTATGGCGACCATCGGCAACGGTATAGGTTATAACAACCAATGCTGCGCCGAAAACGAGGAAAAGAGCCCCTGGGAGCCCTTCCATGTGCGCAAGGGATTCAAGGCCTCGGAGAGTACAGTAAGTGTTTTTCGCGGCTGGAACGTCATGACACTGGGTATGGGTGGAGCGGAAGCTTTACTGCAGAGAATTAAAACATTGGGGATGATGGGCGCTTGCACCTTCGTGGTGGACCCGTTGGCAGCGAAAGCCTTGAAAAAGGAAGGCTGGGATGATCCGGGCAAGCTGAGCAAATATCTGGCTGAAAAGTTAGGATCCCCTTTTGCCGAGACCGGAAGGCATCAATTTCGTGGTAGTGGGTGGTGAAACCAATCCCATCTGGCAGACGACCGATTATGTCTATTATAAGACCGCGTCAGTGGACAAGTGGATGCCTAAAGACGGGATCAAGCTTCATTAGAAACCCCTCCACATGCCTGCAGGTACCGCCTGTGCAGACGGATTATGTGTTATTGGGAAGTAATTGAGGACAATTTATCGATTAGATTTGAAAACAACGGGGACAGGGCTACACAATTGACAAAAACAATAATTCTGTCAAATGTGTGTAGCCCTATCCCTCATATTTATTCACTACCATGGGCACGCTCTGCTCATTCCTGGCTATTTTCCGCCGCTCCTCCGGGACTTAAAAATTCACGAGTCTGACTTCACCTCCGTGCCGCCGATGGGGATCTCCGGTATTGTGATGATCAGTAAAAAGGATATCAGCGTTGATATGGCCCCGATCCAGAACACGCTCCTTAACCCGGCTACCATTGAAGTTCGAATAGCATCGACCGTTTGATGAAAAAGCGCCTCTCCCTCGCTCCCCTTCTGCTTGAAAATATTCTCGAGGGCCGCCATATCCGGTTTAGATAGAAGCACCTTGGAATCGGCCAGGGATGCCATGGTCGCCTCGTCTGCGACCTGATCCAATCCATCAGGCAGTGAAGCGGCAAGGGCTTTATCATAAGTGGCTTGCTCAGCCGTACCGAGAATAGCAGGGAGAAATCGCCACGGCCATCATCAGGCAGAAAAAGCTGGCGCCCATGGCCGCACCCAGCAGCCTTTTAGGAACAGCATTCTGGATGACTATCGTATTCACCGTCGGAATAGCGCCCAGTCCCAGACCGGCCAGTGTTGCGATAATCACACTGAATAAAATAGGAGTATCTTCAGATAAAAAAATGACGCCGAACATAGCGGCTGTGACTATGCCGAAGCCTGTAATGTACATCCATTTATAGCGTCTTGTCCTGGCGAGTAAGAATCCGACGGGAACTCCGACAAAGGCTATCATCACACTGTAAGGAGTGAAGATCCACCCGCTTATTGTCGCGCTGATACCCTGAACGCCTTGCAGGAACATGGGGAAATACATCATCATTGCCATCATTCCGAAGAAAGAAAGAAAACCAGCGACTGCAACGGTGTTAAAGGAACGATTGCGGAGCACCAGCGGGTCCAGAATGGGCTCTTCCGCGCCATACTCCACACGGAAGAAGAGTATCCATGAGATCAGCGCAATTCCAAGCAGGCTGATTATCGGTATTGATGTCCATGGATAGGTTACCCCGCCAAGAGAAATGCCGATAATAGTCGTTGAAGAAGCCACGATTACCAACAGGCATCCCAGGACATCGATTTTGGGCTTGGTGCTGCGATGGGCAAGCGGAGGGATGCCAAGCGGCACCAGTATCAGACACAGGATTTGGAGCAGCGCAATCGACCAGAATAAGTAGCGCCAGCCTACGGTATCTGCAAACCATCCACCCAGCGCGGGCCCGAACAGGGCGGCAATCCCCATTGGTATCTGCAGCATCCCAACCCATTTGCTGCGTTCGATCGGTGGAAACATATCCCCTACAACCGCGAAGACGAGCGGCATCATAGCCCCGCCTCCTAAAGCTCCGATGGCAGAGGCAATGATAAAGAAAACAAATGTAGTGCTGAACACACTCAGGATGGATCCCAGCAGGGCAATGCTAACGGAAATCAGCAACATGATCCGGCGGCCGTATATATCGGAGAGCTTGCCGTAGATGAGGGTTACAAAGGCGCCGATAAGCCCCACTATTGAGACAGACCATGAATATATGGACATACCGTCCAGTTCGGCCGCTATTTTGGGGCGTGCGATACCGAGGGCTTGAAGGTAATAGGCCATTGTCCCATAGAAAAGGAAAATGGCCATCAAGCCCAGGACTATATGCCTGCGGTCATAATTGTATTGTGGGGGTTGCTCTTGGGACATTCCGTTTTCTCCTCTCCGTGGATGATGAAAAAAACAGGCCTTGCCATGTAACCATTTGAATGACTCTATCAAAATGCCGGTGTCGAGGTCCGGCGAAATCCATGCTATCCGTGGCTGCTTCTGTGGAGCCCCGCCGACTGAAGTCGGCGGCACCAATGCTCCAGTTTCGGCGAAACCCGCCGCAGCACATCCGCCTACGCTAATCATGTTAGCAATAAACGCGGCTATTCGCCGCATTACTAACACAGCTTCGGCGGATACCCTTTCCTCATTCATCCGCCAACTGAAGTTGGCGGCTTTCTGCGAAGGCGGGTAATTAAACGCCATATTCCATGGCAGCTTCGGTCATAGCCCGCAGATTGTCCGGATTCCCCTTATCAATGCTGGCGCCTCCAGTCAGGATAAATCCGCCGCCCTCACCGCATACTTCTATGAGTTTTCTGCAATACTCTTTGACTTTTTTAGGAGTGCCTGTGCATAGAAGCGAAGCGGGGACATTGCCGGCGATACATGCGTTGTCGCCGAGGATTTTTTTTGCACGGAACATGTCCGTTCGATCGAAATGCCATATGACTTTACCCCTTGGCAGGTCTTTAATGGTTTCCAAACGGTTGTTGTAGCTCCCTTCCGCGAAAAGCAACGGTACTAACCCTTCTTCGATCAATCCCATAATCACTTTTCTGAATGTGGGCCAGTAGAATTTTTCATATTGTTTGTTTGACATAAAGGTGTCGTCGCCTTTGTGTAAAGCAAAAAATACGATAGGTCGTCCCGACATATTGGCTCCATCCAATCCACAGGAGATGTTCATCTGAGTCACCTTTTCCATCGCAGTCATGAACCTTCT
>CAVZMS010000034.1:0-4306 GCA_963776085.1 uncultured delta proteobacterium | reverse complement strand
ATCCCATGGTGCCGATAACCGAAAGGGCGAATAATATCCCTTCATTTATAGTCATGGACGTCCTTGAAAGGGCACATGCGCTGGAAAGGGAGGGACGCCATATTATCCACCTGGAAGTAGGGGAACCCGACTTCCCGACACCCTCGTGTATCTGCGAGGCGGCAATCGAGGCTATTCGCAAGGAGCGGACCCACTATACCCACAGCCTCGGGCTAATCGAGCTCAGGGAGGCCATCTGTAATCATTATCTCGAAAAATATGGCGTCCGTATCGACCCGGATCAGGTTATCGTGACCTCCGGGACCTCACCGGCAATCTTTATGCTTTTCTCAACGATTCTTGAGCATGGCGATGAGATTATCCTCTCTAATCCCCATTATCCATGCTATCCTAATTTTGCCTCTTTCCTGGGCGCCGTTCCCGCCTTTGTCAAGGTCTATGAGGAGGATGGCTTTCAATTCAGGCCGGAAGAGATAAAAAACAGGATAGGTCCTCGCACAAAGGCCATTCTAATAAATTCCCCATCAAACCCCACTGGCAACCTCCTTTCGCCGGGACGGATGAAAAAGATAGCGGGGCTTGGGCCGCCTATAATCTCCGATGAGATATATCATGGTCTGGTATATGGAGAAAAAGAGCATTCCATACTGGAATTCAGTGATAATGCCTTTGTCTTGAACGGTTTCTCAAAGCTATATGCCATGACCGGATGGCGCATCGGATACATTATCTCTCCTCCCGAATTTGTGCGCCCAATGCAGAAGATCCAGCAAAATTTCTTCATCTCGGCCGGAAGCATATCCCAGTGGGCGGCCGTTGCGGCCTTAACCTATGCCGGGAGGGACGTGGAACGGATGAGGACCATCTATGATGAGAGAAGAAGGTACATGATCAAGAGATTACGGGAGATAGGATTCGGTCTGACAGTTGAACCTAAAGGGGCCTTCTACGTCCTGGTAAACGCTAAGCACCTATCATCCAACTCCTATGAACTCGCATTCGAGATCCTGGAAAAGGCCGGGGTCGGGGTAACGCCCGGGATTGATTTCGGTCAAAACGCGGAAGGTTATCTGAGGTTCTCTTATGCCAATTCCATCGAAAATATCAGGCTTGGCCTTGATCGTATTGAGGATCTGCTGAGGAAAAGATAGATGGAGGTATCCTTTCTTAAAAGCGCATTTAATGAAAGCCACTATCCCCCTGCTGACAGGCCGGAGATCGCCTTTGCGGGCAGGTCCAATGTGGGAAAGTCATCCCTTATAAACGTCCTTGTCAACAGGAAAAAGATGGCAAGGACAAGTTCCACCCCTGGGAGGACACAGGCCATTAATTTTTTCGAGATCGGCAAAGGCAAGATGTATCTTGTGGACCTTCCCGGATACGGTTTCGCCCAGGTGCCCGTCAAAGTCAAGGCGTCATGGGGGAAGATGGTTGAGACCTATCTCAGAAAACGTTCCAACCTTAAAGCGGTCGTGGTTATTCTCGATATCAGAAGGGACCTAAGCGACGGCGACAAGGGGCTTCTTAACTGGCTCGCCGAATATGGGATACCCTCCATTCCTGTCCTTACCAAGGCCGACAAACTATCCCGCCAGAAGTCCATAGCCAGGGCGAAAGAGATAGGTAAAGAACTGGAGCAACTATCCTCTGGAAGACCCGCGATCTTCTCCGCAAAGACAAGAGAGGGGAGAGAGGAGATATGGGAGAAGATTGAGAGGGCGATTCTAGGGGCATAGAGTATAGCGCAGAGGGCATGGAGTTTGAAAAGATAGAATATGAATACTGAATAACCAATATCGAAGTAAGAAAGAAACTTCAAAATTGAACCTGCCCGCCCATGCCTTTTGGTAATAAAAGCTTTATAATTATGCAAGTTATGCTGCAGAAAAAATAGGATGCCTAAGTAAAATAGGGCTATGGCAGGCGGGCATTCCCTCTTCGATATTCTGAATTCTGGCTTCTGGCTCCTTGGTCCTTACCCTTGAATCCTTGAACCCTAGACCACTTCACTTAAAATCCTCAAGCCCGTATATCTTGATCTTTTTATGGAGATTGCTCCTTTCAAGACCGATCGCTTCAGCTGTCTGTGAGATATTTCCTTTGAATTCTTTCAATTTCTTCGCGATAAAGGCCTTCTCAAATCGGGCCTTGGCATCTCTAAAAGAGTCACCCGTTATTAATGATTCATGTTTCTCCAGGGCCTCATGCTCCTGATTAAAGGGAGGCGGGATATCCTCGGCCCTGATCACCTCATTGGGAGACATAATGATCAGTCTTTCAACGAGATTCTTCAATTCCCTTACATTTCCAGGCCAATGGTATCTTTTCAGCACCTCAATCGCCTCGTCTGAAAACTCCTTTGCATCCAGGTTCGCTTCCAGATATATGGACTGTCATGAAATCCTTTACCAGGGCAGGGATATCATCAATCCGTTCTCTGAGCGGAGGGACTGTTATTGGGACAACATTCAATCGATAGTAGAGATCATCCCTGAATCTTCCCTTTTCAATCTCTTTCTCAAGATCCTTGTTCGTGGCCGCTATTACGCGTACATCAACATGAATGGTCCTGGAGCCTCCCACCCTCGCAAACTTCTGTTCCTGAAGTATCCTGAGGGTCTTTGATTGGGCCTTCAGGCTCATGTCGCCGATCTCATCCAGGAATAAAGAGCCCTCATGGGCCAGATCAAACTTGCCCTTTTTCATGACAGTGGCCCCTGTAAAGGCCCCCTTTTCATGGCCGAACAATTCGCTCTCAATCAGCTCTTCAGGAATTGCCGCGCAGTTCACCTCGACCATGGGTTTATTACTGCGCTTACTCATCCTGTGGATCGTATGAACCACCAATTCCTTGCCCGTGCCGTTTTCACCCACGATAAGCACCCATGCGTTCGTGGGGGCGACGATCTTAATCTGTTCTTTCATCTCTCTTATCGCATTGCTGTCCCCTGTTATCCTGTATCGTCCCTTATCCCTTTCCTTAAGGAAGCTTATCTCTTCTTCAAGTTGATAGTAATGAAGGGCGTTATTGACGGATAACAGGACCTTCTCCAGAGATAGAGGTTTCTCAATAAAATCGTAGGCGCCTAACTTTGTCGCCTTAACAGCGGTCTCTATGGTTCCGTGCCCCGACATCATAATCACCTGGAGATGAGGATAGGCCTCTTTCAGCTTGACAAGTGTTTCGATCCCATCCATACCTGGCATCCATATATCCAGGAGGACCAGATCAGGCATTACCTCATCGATCCTATCCAGGGCCCTGGCCCCGCTTGTCTCGCTCTGGACATCAAACCCCTCATCAATAAGGATACCTTCGAGGGACTGTAGTATGGACTTTTCATCATCAATAACTAAGATGTGTTCTGGCCATTTTATTGACCTCTCGAGTCCTTTGTCATCTATTTAATGCATAGCCATTTAGGTTGTTTAGACTGTAGGCTTTAAGGTAAATAAATCTTCAGCCTAATAGTCTTCAGCCTATCTACCTGAAACGTTCAATCGCTCCCCATCATCTGCAGCGCAATCCTGGCTGTCCTTAGAGACGCCCCCGGACCTCCCAGTCTCTCCTTTATCATCCTTAGATTATTAATCATATCCGCTTTTTTGTTTTCGTCCTCTAAAATGGCAAGCGCCTTATCAGCAAGCCCTTGAGGTGTAACCTCATCCTGAATAAGCTCAGGGACAACCTCTTCTCCGGCAACAAGATTAACTAGCCCGACATAAGGCACTTTCACGACCATCTTGGCGATCCAAAAAGAGAGGGGCGATACCCGATAGGCAATAACCATAGGCACCCCCATAATGGCCGTTTCCAGAGTTGCTGTCCCCGATGCCACCATAGCCAGATCGCAGACACGCAATACCCTGTATACATCTTTGGTAGAAGTGATAATCTTAAGAGATGACTTGCTGATCATTGACCGGATAAGATCAGGTGAGATCGTCGGCGCAATGGGTAATACACACCTCAGATCAGCATATCGGGAGGATAATATCTCAGCCGCGCTGATCATCGATGGTAAAAGTCTTTTAACCTCCTCATCCCTGCTGCCCGGTAAAAGCCCCAGTATCTTATTGCCTTCTTCGAGACCCAACTCCCTTTTAATCTCCTCTTTATCCATATCATAGGGCACGTTGTCTATCAGCGGATGTCCCACATAATCTACATCCATCTTAGCGCCGGTTTTGAGGTAAAACTCCTTTTCAAATGGAAGGATCACGGCCATCCGATCCACCCGCCTGGCTATCTTCCTGACCCGCCCACTTCGCCATGCCCAGACCTGAGGGCTTATATAGTATAACA
>CAVZMS010000033.1:0-12315 GCA_963776085.1 uncultured delta proteobacterium | reverse complement strand
ATTATTCCGTTTTTTCGGAATTATTTTAACCCACAATATGGCCCGTGTCATTTTGTCTTGACACACAAGGGTTATCTTCCTATGCTCCTTCCCTGAAAAGCAAGTTCTTATCACCTTATCACTTACTATGATTTAAATGTAGGTGAGATTGAGCTGGAGCCTTTAAAAAAGCTGCTTAATAAAAACGCCGGCGAAGAAATAAGGATTTTCCCGGTTTTAAATAATTGACCTGAATTGCGATAGAAACTTATGCTAAATTACAATAATGAGCTTGATTACTTTTTCCGCCCGAGATCGATAGCTGTAATAGGCGGTTCTGAGAATTTACTTTCATACGGCGCGCGTTATATACAGGCTTTACTCGATTTCGGGTATAAAGGGAAGCTGTATGCAGTAAATCATAAAGGGGATGAAGTTCTGGGATACAAGATTTACCGCAAACTGGCGGATATTCCGGATACTATTGATCTGGCATTTATTACAATCCCTGCCAGATTTATTGCGGATATAGTAAAAGAGTGCATAGAAAAAGGAATTAAGGCAGCTGTTTTGTTCACGGCAGGTTTCAGCGAAACAGGCGAACAGGGCCGCATTATTGAGCAGCAGATTGTACGAATTGCAGAGAAGAAAATCAGAATTATGGGGCCGAATTGTTTTGGCCCTTACTGCCCTGAGGGCGGAATTACTGTTGTTACTGGCGGAGGTTTTTCTAAAGAAGCGGGAACAGTGGCATTAACTGCTCAAAGCGGCCAGTTATCCGAATGTATTATAGGCCGGGCTTTAGGAGAAGGCATCAGATATTCAAAGGTCGCCAGTTATGGAAACGCATCTGATATAAACGAATCCGATCTTCTTGAGTATCTGATGCAGGATGATGATACAAAGATAATAACATCATATCTGGAAGGTGTAAAAGACGGCCCGCGGTACTTTGACATAGCCCGCCGGAATTCCGATAAAAAGCCGCTGATAATCTGGAAAGTCGGGTTGACTCAGATCGGCGCTGCCGCATCGTCGTCTCATACCGGCTCTCTCGCAGGAACAGATACTGCATGGAATGCATTTTTCCGGCAGACAAATGCTATTCAGGTTTCAACTCTGGATGAACTGACCGATACAACAGTCGGATTCTCCTGCATACCTGAAGGATGCGGCCTGAGGGTTGCATATGTAAGCGGGGGAGGTGCTGGCACAGTTATAGGGGCGGATGCGTGCGAAATTTCAGGCATGCAGATGCCGGGCTTTGCTGCAGAGACTGAAGCCAAGCTTCGTGAACTGCTCCCGGATATTGGGACATCTTCAAGAAATCCGGTTGATATCGGGAATCCTCATCCTCCCCTGGAACTTCTGGAGGCTCTTCTTGAGACAATGTCCGCTGACGAGAATATTGATATTATTGTAATAAGAAGGGTATTTTTTTCTGTTAAAATGAGCAAGATCTTCAGCGGAACCACAGCACCCCCGGAAGAACAGCAGAAGGCGCTGCTTGAAGTCCCGGTGAGAGTAAGAAACAAATACAAAAAACCAATAATAATAATACTTCCGGAAGATCTTACAGGAGTGGAATCAATAGAGCTTGAAGTAGAAAGAAGAAATATTCGCGATTATTTCTTCGCGAACGGTATTCCGGTTTTTCTTTCAGAGCAGAGAACATTTAAAGCTCTCTCAAATCTTGTAAAATTCAGAGAGGGATCCGGGAAGGATATTATTCCTGAAAAAATACAAAAGAGCGTTTCATCAGAAAACAGAAAGATATTTTTGGAAATATTAAAAAAGTCCGATAGCAATATCTTGAATGAAATACAATGTAAAACGATTTTGAAAGAATACGGCATAAATGTCACCGAACCAGTACTGGCAAAATCGAAAGATGAAGCTGTATCAGTTGCAAACAATCTCGGTTACCCTATGGTAATGAAAATTATTTCTCCGCAGATTACGCATAAGAGCGATATTGGGGGTGTTAAACTCGGCCTGCAAAATGAAGATCAGGTGAAAAACGCCTATGATGAAATTATGACAGCAGTTAAAGAAAAATCTGCCGAAGCAGTGATTGAAGGTGTGTCCCTGCAAAAGATGGCTGAACCCGGACTGGAACTGGTTATAGGTATGACAAAAGATCCGCAATTCGGCCCAATGCTGATGTTCGGACTCGGGGGCACATTTGTTGAAGTAATTAAGGATGTATCATTCAGAATCGTCCCGTTAACGAACGAAGACGCAGGTGATATGATCCGGCAGATAAAAGCCCATCGCCTGCTTGAAGGCTACAGGGAGCAGCCGGCTGTTGATATTAAATATCTTGAAAAATTATTGTTAAAATTATCCGAACTCATTGAAGAAAATCCCGAGATAAAAGAGATGGATATCAATCCTCTGATAGCTTACAGTAATGGAGCTGTAGCTGTTGACGCCAGGATTATCCTGGATCGGGAATCAATAGAGAATTAATCAGGAAACCTAGCCTGCAATGGCATCCCTTAACATGGGTTCCATCCTGAAGCCTGATGGTAAATCAACCCGGGCCAATCCAAGACCTGAACTTGAAAGATTCGCGGAAGAAATGAAAAAACGCGGGATCAAGCCTGAAATGGAAATATATCATCACGGAATGCTCAGGGAAATGCAGATATGATTTCCATAAGGATGGTAGTAAAGGCGTCTTTTCGATTGGTAACACCTGATAAATGATAAAAAGGAGGAAAAAGAAAATGGAAGGATTATATAGATCAATATTCAAAACCCTTTTTTTAATTATATTACTATGTATTATTTCCTCAGGAAACCTGTACGGGGCTGCTGCAATCCCTGAAATAACAGGACCTATTAAGATAACGGCTGAGTCCTATCCCTTTAACGCGGCTGATCATTCCCTGGTCCCCCAGGACCTGGGTAAGTACAAATACATTGAGGAGGAATATTTTATAAGTGGCAAGGCTAATATATATGATTTTAACGATAAGGGAGAAGTGATTGTCAGGACTCCGGATGCACCCTATACAACTAGGATTCTTATCAGGCGACCAGAGTTAAGAGATAGTTGCAGCGGTAATGTAATAGTTGAACTGCTGAACCCCACGGCCAATTATGACATGGATCTCCAATGGATGTTCTGTAACAATTATTTTATGGAGAATGGGGATATATGGGTCGGGATCACTGTAAAGCCCGTGGCAGCAAAAGCCTTAAAAACGTTTAATCCTATAAGATACGCCCCCATGTCATGGAAAAATCCCCTTCCCCTTGAAAAGACATGCAAGGAGCCATCCGGTGGACAAACTGATACAAAGCCTGAAACCGAAAACGGGCTTGCATGGGATATTGTCAGTCAGGTGGGCGCCCTTTTAAAGAGTAACTTAAAGCAGAATCCCCTTAAGGCATTTGGGGTAAAGTATCTGTATGCCACAGGATATTCGCAGACAGGGGGATACCTTGTAACATATATCAATTTTATACGTCCCCTTGATACTGCTTTACTTGAGTCAGACAAACCAATATATGACGGTTATCTTATCGGTGACGGTGATTCCTTTGCCATGCCCCTTAATCAGTGCTCCATGCCTTTTCCTCCCGGAAGCGATAAGGTTTTGATCCAGCCTAGAAAGGAGCCGGTGATAAGTATAGTTACTCAAGGATTACTTCAATCGACTGCAAGTGCAAGACGTCCGGACAGTGACGCGCCTGATGACAGGTACAGGCGTTATGAGATACCCGGTTCCGCCCATATAAACCAAAAATGCCAGAATGGTACTCCAAGCCCGGAAGATACCCAAAAGGCTGGAGTACCTGCATCAGACATCAAGTGCATTGGATTGGATGAGTATGGTTTAACCGACTTTCCCTTTGAAATACTGATGAATGGCGCCTTTGCCTCCCTTGACACATGGGTAAGATCAGAGACGGCCCCACCAAAGGCCCCGGTAATAAGTATAAAGAGTAAACCTAGTGAAACTCCCTTTCAAATGGAGATGGATGAACACGGGAATGTTTTGGGAGGACTCAGGACTCCTCATCTGGATGTACCTGTTGCCACCTATTATGGTAAGAGTGCACTGCCTGAAGGTAAAAGTGATCCACTCAGTGTCTTAGTTTGTACTATATCAGGATACAAGGTCCCCTTTACAAAAGAAAAAATAAAAAAGCTTTATCCCACTCGGAAGGAGTACCTTAAAAAGTTCAAGGTGGTTGCAGATTCTTTAAAAAAGGAAAAGTACATAACCGCTTCAGATTATAAAAGGATAATGAAGGAGGCAGAGAGTGTAACAGCCTGGTAAATTTTCCTCTTTATTAAGGCATTCCCCCACGGGCATTTTGTCTTGACACACAAGGGTTATTTCCCTATTCTCCTTCCCTGAAAAAAGCAAGTTCTTCACCTAAGTGAGAAATCAATGAAAAGAAAATTCCCTAATCTATTCAGCCCATTAAAAGTAGGCAATGTTACTTTAAAGAATCGTATAATATCTGCACCGATGGCATTCCCTATACTGACTGCTAACAGTTGTCTGACTCCTGAAGCGAATGCATTTTATGAACTGCGTGCAAAGGGTGGGGCAGCGGTCGTGACAATAAGCGAACTAATAGTTCACAGCGCAACAGGCAAGTACTATCCTGTACAGGTGCTTATGGATGCACCTAATGCAAAAGACAGCCTTGCAACCGCGGCACGCGTGGTTAAGCGTCACGGCGCTATACCCAGTATGGAACTATCTCATGGCGGGAAATATTCCCTGACAAACTCAGAAAATCCTATCAGTTATGGCCCGAGCGATGAGTTCTCAGACGGGATTCAGGTTGCCCGTGAAATGCCAAAGGAAATGATAAACGAGATCATTGAAGCATACGGAAGGGCTGCGTCTTTATGCAAAGCAGCAGGTTTTGAAATGCTGCTTATACATGCGGGACATGGCTGGCTTCTTCACCAGTTTCTGTCTCCGGCAAGCAATAAAAGGACGGATGAATACGGTGGAAGCTTGGAGAACAGAGCCCGTCTGGCACTTGAAGTTATTGATAAGGTACGTTCTGTTGTCGGACCCGGATTTCCTCTTGAACTGAGAATGAGCGCTGAGGAGTACCTAGATGACGGCTATTCCTTTGATGAAGCAATTCAATTCGCGAAACTGTTGGAAAGTAAAATAGACCTGCTTCAGGTCTCTACAGGTGCTCATGAGGGAAGCTTTGATAAGACACATCCTTCAGCATTTATGGAACGCGGTGTAAATGTGCATTATGCTGAAGAAATAAAAAAGAATGTCTCTATCCCGGTATCTACTATCGGCGCATTGAATGAGCCTGAAATGATGGAAGATATAATTGCAAAAAACAAAGCTGATGCGGTTGTAATGGCAAGGGCACTTTTAGCAGATCCCTATCTGCCGAAAAAGGCATTCATGGGTAAAGATGAAGAGATAGTGCACTGTTGCAGATGCTTTGTCTGCATGGGCGAACGCATGACTACGGGTTTGCGTATTTGCGCATTGAATCCTGTAATTGGCAGTGAATATGAAGCCACTTTTATTCATTCTACAGTCAAACCAAAGAATCTTCTCATAGCAGGTGGAGGTCCCGGAGGGATGCAGGCAGCAATAACAGCTGCTGAACGCGGATATAATGTAATACTCTGCGAGAAAACAGGTGAACTCGGAGGCGCACTTAAAGCAACGAAAGGAGTCCCGTTTAAGAAGGATTTATTCAAATTCATTGCCACAAAAACCCTACTAATGGAAAAAGCAGGAGTCGATGTGCGATTGAATGCAGAGGTTACACCTGATCTTGTAGAAAGCATTAAGCCTGATGTTCTCATTATTGCTGTCGGAGCTGAACCGATCATTCCATCCATGCCGGGTATTGATGGTTCTAATGTAATTATAGCTAATGACCTTCCTGATCAATATGATAAGATTGGTCATAAGGTCGTTGTACTTGGCGGCGGACTCGTCGGATGTGAGACAGCGGTACACATGGCACAGGAAGGCAAAGACGTAACTGTAATTGAGATGCTGCATGAAGTCTGCCCAGACGCGAATCCGCGTTACAGGCCTTTGCTTCTTGATCAGCTTGAGAAGCTTGTTACCTGCAAGACGGGAATGCGAGGCATTCGCATCACAGAAGAGGGGCTTGTATGTGCTGATACAGATGGCAATGAAATTCTTTTTAATGCTGATACGATCATTTGTGCTGTAGGGCAAAAACCGCTTCGCAACGTTGTGGACAAACTTCGCAACTGCGCGCCCGAGGTAATTGAGATCGGTGACTGCGTAAAGCCCGGTCATGTAACTGAGGCAGTGTTCGGCGGATACTGGGCAGGGATTGATATCGATTGATAATGATATAACAGATCGTCAAAACTAAAATAAAAAAGAATCTATCAGGAAGTGCAGCAGGCGAACGGTATTAATCACACCCAGTGCGATTCGTCATAGAAAGTAATCCTCGTGATGTGTATAAATTATAATCCCCGCAGCACTGCTGCGGGGATTAAGACACATTAAAGATATAAAAATCGAGCTATAAACTGATCCTATATTTGATTGGCAACTCTCCAGCCTGCGCCGGTTGCGTCAGGTAATATTGCAGGATTATCGCAGTCACCGATATTATAGAGCTCAGGGACCTTTCCCTTAAGGTTTTCATATAATTCAGTGTTCGGTACAAAACCGACAGGAAGAATGCTGTCCGCGGGCAGCATCTTTTCCTCACCCTCTTTGGTGATTATCTTTAATCCTTCTTTATTGATCTCTACCAGTTTAACCCCTGAATATAATACCACTCCTTTTTTCCTGAACCATATGAACAGACGATTTTTATATTCAGGGGCAAGCAGCCTTCCAAGCTCATCGCCGGTTTCAACAATAGTTACCTTTCGGCCCCTTTTGGCCATGAATTCACCCAGCTGGCATCCATGGATGGCACCGCCTATTATAACAACCCTCTTTCCGATAGTCTTAAATGGATTCCATCCGGCAGGAACCCTGAATTTGCTAAACAGTGTGGAAAATTTAGGGCCGAAGAATATAAGCGACAAATCTTAGCATGTTATACAAGGTAGTTGATTTTATTACATTAGGACTGTCAAGTCCCGGCACATCAGGATATCCTGGTACAGCCCCTACCGCAATAACTACCGCATCCGGTTTCTCTTTAAGGATTGTATCGGGAGTGATTTCTTTAACCAGATGGACCTTTACCCCCAGTTTTTTAAGCTGTGTTTTAAAGAACTTTATGATTGAAGGAATATCTTCAAGCGTGGTGCCCTTTATGGTCGCAGACATAGGCATATTTCCGCCCAGGTAATATCCAGCTTCATACAGTGTCACATCATGGCCTCTCTCAGCAGCAGACTCTGGCTGCCTGCATTCCGGCGGGCCCGCCGCCTACCACTATTACCTTTTTCTTTTTGTCAGCCTTGTCGATTTCGTACTTGGTCAGTGCCGAAGGCAGCGTTTATACGGCATTGTCTGACCTGATTGTATAATTTCGCGCAGTTGTTGCAATGGGTGCACGGCTGAATATCTTCCGGACGGCCTTCTTTTATCTTGTTCGGATAATTCGGATCCGCAAACAGTCGCCTGTTAAAACCGATAATGTCAGCATCGCCTTTTTGGAGGACCATTTCCGCGTAATCAGCGGTGAATCCGCATGGAGCCATAATAGTCGGCTTGGTAACTGCTTTTTTAACTCTGGCGGCGGACGGTACGTTAATCAGATCGCCGTATTTGCTCCCAGTACATTTCCTCAGGTAGATCTTCCTTGGGAATACAGAGTTCAGGGTACCAGAGTAAATTATGAAGGTAAGAACCCTGGTGATGTCCGACCAGATGATTCCTGACCTGCAATGAATCGACCCCGATTGATTCATATACCTTCGCAATCTCGATACCTTCTTCCCTGGTTATCCCCTGATCACCCACGCCGAATTCATAGGCATTCATGAGTATCTGGATCGGCAAGTCTTCTCCGCATCGTTTCTTTATCTCTTTTACGACATTCGTAATGAATCTCATTCGGTTTTCCATTGACTGCGGTCCGTATTCGTCATCACGCCTGTTCCAGTATCGGGAAATAAAGGTATGAAAAAGATGGTCAGCACCCGCGTTTATTTCAAGTCCGTCATATCCAGCCTTTTGAACCCGTACCGCGCAGCCGGCAAAATGATCGATCCACCATTCTATCTGTTCAACGGTTAATGCCCTTGGCGGAGTTTCTTCATGAACGTCATACTCCGACGTAAATTGAACCGGTGAAGCGGCAATACGCTCTGCGATAAATTGATATTCCTTACCCCAGGGGCCGCGGTGATAGAATTGTGCAAATATTTTGCAATCATGTTTATGAACGAGGTCAGTTAACTCTTTAATGTTTGGAATATATTTATCATTATCAATCCGGTATCTGCGGTCGCCGTCGTCGAGAAGCGGCCATTCCATGGCAGCTGTCTCAACAATAATAAGACCGACACCGCCTTTAGCCACGGCTCCGTAGAATGCCTTGGCTATATCGCCGACACGCCTCTCTCCGGAATCGAAAAAATATGTCTGGGCCGCTGTTTTAACAAACCTGTTTTTTAATTGGACCTTGCCAATATGATATGGCGAAAAAAGTTTTTCGTATTTATTTGTTGCCACTTTCAACCTCCTCCAAAATATATATTTAGCTGTAAAATTTATAAATAACAACAAGATAAGTCAATAGAAATCTGGCAATTTTGTCCATTTTCTTTAATGTTTTGTCCTTTATTCAAGTCTATCTGATTCGGTTGCAACTGCTGAAAAACGCATTATAATGTTGTTTGATTACTATTAATCATAGCCCTAATATTCCTCATAAAAAGTCAGGATTTGTGCTTGTAATCTTAACCTGAATCAGATAGGATTAAGTTCTACTGTTACTATGATGAATTATTAATGAAAAAGCGATCCACCAAGATCATAGCCTGTGCGACCGTTATCGAGGAGATGAAGCCTTTCTCTGCCCCATGACATTGAATGCAGGGAGATGGAGCCGGGACTGCACCTCCATGCTGATAAGTTAAAGGGCGAACTGCAGGATATAATAGATAAAATTACTGTTGATACGGCAACAATTATCCTTGGATATGGCCTGTGTTCCAAGGCGGTAATCGGACTAAAGGCCGAAAACAGTACTCTGATAATCCCACGTGTAGACGACTGCATCTCCATGTTTCTAGGCTCACAGGAGCTTTATAAGTTTCAGTTAAAGAAAGAACCCGGCACTTACTTTCTTTCGAGGGGCTGGATTCATGCGGGTATTACCCTTATTGAAGAGTTAAAAAAGGCTGAGTCGCGTCTTGGTAAAAGAGGAGCCGAAATAGTTAAGAAGCGGATGCTTCAGGAGTATAAAAGACTGGCATATATTGATATGGGGCATGATGATCAGGAACATTATCGTGAGTTTGCGCGAAGAGCCGCGGAAGAACTGGGGCTAT
Organism: uncultured delta proteobacterium; assembly: GCA_963776085.1. GTDB lineage: Bacteria > Desulfobacterota > DSM-4660 > Desulfatiglandales > HGW-15 > CAVZMS01. The sequence continues at coordinate 2,873 of CAVZMS010000033.1, read as the reverse complement.
ACTACGAAGAGATCAATGGGACAACCGAACTGATAAAACAGATGCCAAAGGGCCCCTGGGACGACAAATTTATCGTGGCTCCGCCAGGATATGTTATATCCTTCAACGATTTTAGAATGCAGTGATTTTGATATCCATCTGCCAAATAATATCATGCTTAATTTTGCATTGGGGATGATGTTTCCAATAAACAGTGTTTAAACATTAAATATCAGGAGGACTGGAATGATTATAATAGGTGAGAAAATTAACGGAACTCGAAAAAAGGTTAAAGAGGCGATAGCCAACAGGGATAAGGCTTTCATTCAGGACCTGGCCTTAAGGCAGGTGAAAGCCGGAGCAAATTATCTGGATGTAAACGCAGGGACATCCCCGGATAAAGAGCCGGAAGACATGATCTGGCTTATTAATTCCATACAGGAGGTGACCGATTGTACATTGTGTCTTGACAGCACTAATCCAAAGGCGCTTTCCGCCGGAATAGGGGCAGTAAACAAGAAACCGATGATCAACTCTCTGAGCGGAGAAAAAAAGAGTTTGGAAGGAGTTCTGCCATTGGTGTGCGAGCATCAGACAGAACTTATCTTGGTGCCCGTAGACGATAAAGGGATCCCTAATAATGTAGAAAAAAGACTTGAAATCATACACAGGCTTATAGGTATGACAAGAGATGGGGGCCTTGCAGATGAAAAGCTCTATGTTGATCCGCTTGTTACAGCCATATCAACAGATATTAAAAGCGGAAACGTCACATTTGATACCATAGGCAGAATCAGGAAAGAATTTCCCAAAGTCCATATTAGTGCCGCACTGAGTAACATCTCCTTCGGATTGCCTGCAAGATCGACCATCAACCAGGCTTTTGCGGTCCTTGCTATCTCAGCGGGCATTGACACTGCCATAATGGACCCGGAGGATATCAGACTCCTTAGTATAATATATGCTGCTGATGCCGTACTTGGCAGGGATAGATTTTGCCGGAACTTAACAAGTGCTTATCGTGCTGGTATTATCGGTGAAAAAAAATAGATGCGGATTTGAAGTAAAGCACGTTCTGCACGAACGTCCCCCTTTAGTTAGCTGGCCTGAATCTTTTACCTCCGGCTGTCTTTTGTAATCAGGCCGTCCCGGATCTCGACCTGGCGTGGGGCCCGGCCGGCCAAGGCAGGATCGTGTGTGATCACAAGAACAGTATGACCCTGTTCCCACAGCTCTTGGAAGAGATTCATGATGTCGCGTCCCGAGCTGGTGTCCAGGTTGCCGGTCGGCTCGTCAGCCAGGATGATGTCGGGGTCCATGGCCAGCGCACGGGCTGTGGCCACCCGCTGCATCTCTCCCCCTGAGAGTTCTGTGGGCTTGTGGTCCATGCGTTCGGAGAGGCCAACCCGCTCCATCAGCTCATGGACCCTCTCGCGACGGTTGCGCCGGGACATGCCACCGAAGAGAAGAGGCATCTCCACATTTTCATATGCGGAGATCTGCGGAAGCAGATTGAAGCTCTGGAAGATAAAGCCTACTCGCCGGTTGCGGATTCCCGCCAGTTCTTCCCTGCTCAACCCCGAGACCGCTTCCCCCCGTAGGAGGTAGCTCCCCGATGTGGCCGTATCCAGGCATCCGATGAGGTTCATCAGGGTGCTCTTGCCAGATCCGGAGGGACCGGTTATGGCCACCATTTCCCCATCCCGGACCTCCAGGTCAATCCCCTTGAGGGCCTCCACCTTTACCCTGCCCATGTCGTAGACCTTGGTCAGGCCTTTCAGTTTGATTACCTCGCCATTCTCTACGATCAAATTATCTTTCTTGGAATTGAAAATCTCATTTAAAAACATAAGTACCTCACTCGTAGCGGAGCGTCTCCGCCGGATTAATGGAAGCGGCGCGCCTCGCAGGGAAATATCCTGCTATGAGTCCGATAAGGCCCAGGATGGCGGCAGATACCAGACCGATAGATACAGATAATGTCGGCTTGCCAAGCATGGCTAAGGCCTCATTTCCTTCTGTCGGTATCTGGTCCAGAAGAATGATGGCAGCCACAGCCATAATCAGGCCGGCCGCGCCTCCCAACAGCGTATAAAGGAGACCTTCAAGCACGATAGGACCGGTGATCCAGCCCCGGCGAGCGCCCAGGGCCATCTTTACCCCGATCTCCTTGGTGCGTTCCTTGACCACCGCGTACATAATGTTGGCTACGCCCACGCCGCCGATTATCAGGGTCAGGGCGCCAATGATGCCCAAAAAGATCTGGATTCCTATCAATATATTGCGAAGGCTCCGGAATGAATCTACAGTGTCCCAGATACTGAATACACGTTTGTCTTTAGGATCAAATCCGTATTTTGCCCCCAGGGTCTTATGCAGTTCATCAAGCACTAGGCCCATCCGCTCCGGCCGGTCCGGTTTGACCACGATGATGCTTAACCGATCCGTGCCGAAGTGGGCCTTGAATGTGGTAATCGGAATACAGATTTGATCCTTATCCATCCCATTATAGTTTCCCATCGTAACCTTGGGCATCATTACGCCTATTATGGTATAGGGGACCTTATCCAGAAATATCTCTTTACCTATGGGATTCTCCTTTCCGAATATTTTTTCAGCAAGTTCGTTTCCCAGAAAGGCAACCCGTCGCCGTAATTGCTCATCCAGCGGATCGAGAAATCGCCCTCCGGGCGCCGGGATGTGATTGCGTATTTCACCGAAGCCATGGGTGACGCCTTTGACCTGGGCTGTGGTGGTCGTTTCACCATAATTTACAACCACACCCCATCTGTGTATCTCCCCGGCTACCTCCGCCAGATTGGGAATCCGATGTCTGAGGATGGCAACGTCCTCAATGCGAGGCTGGATGGGCCTGCCCGCGGGCAGGCCCTGCC
>CAVZMS010000032.1:0-9756 GCA_963776085.1 uncultured delta proteobacterium | reverse complement strand
TATCATGACTATATATGTTGATTTTCAGTCGGAGCCTGTTATTATTGTCCTCACCAACCTGGCCGAGTATGTATAAGGAGGAGACATGAATAGAATGTCCGCTTTTCTCGTTATAATAATCATAACCTTAACAATTGGTCCTCATATATTATTGGCGCAAGATTTCAAGACGGTTAAGATCGGGGTTGTCAGCCCACATAGTGGTTCTGTTGCTTACTTCGGTCTAAGCGTTTTTCATTCAGTTGAATTAGCAGCGAAAAATATAAATGAAAAGGGTACATTAGGAGGAGGTCCCGGCATCCTTGTTAATGGTCAGCGTTATAAATTAGAGGTCGTAAATTATGACGACGGCGGAGATCCTGCCAAGAGCGTCGCAGGCATGAGAAGGCTCGTTGAGATGCATAAGGTCCCGGTGATATTCGGACCTTTTGGGACTCCGGCTACCTTGGCTTGTCAGGAAGTCAATGTGGGACTGGGCGTTCTTTTCAGCGGCATGTCTGCCTCTGATCTTTCCCGCAAAAAAGGAAATCCCCTTTATTTCCAGGAGCGTCTTCCTGCGATTTATTGGGGAGATCCAATGGCTCAAGCCTGTTTCGAAAGGGGGTATAAGAAAGCGTGTATTATTGCTGATGTAAATGAGGCATATACGTCATGGGCAAAAAAATTTAAAGAAAAATTCGAAAGTCTTGGTGGAAAAGTCCTCGGTTTCGAGACCATTGACAGCAAGGCTATGACAGACTACCACTCCATTATGACCAGATTTAAAGCCAAGGGCGCGGATATTATTTTCCTGAGTCTGTACGAAGAGCCCCAGGCCCTTGCAGCTTCCCACGCCCTTGATATCGGTTACAAGGGTAAATTTCTCCTGAACTCTGATTGGGGGAAAAAATCCGAAAATATCGTAGGTCTTGACAGGCTGGAGGGTTCTTTAGTGGAAGCAACCCAGTGGATGTTTTACCAGGCACACCCTAAAGAGGATAAAAAGGGTTACCTCACAGCATATCTTAAACAGTACCAGAAGGCCTACGACAATATACCGGCGCAGCCAGGCGCCCATATTTATGGGGTCGTGTATATGGTCGCAAGGGCAATGGAGATCGCCGGTACTGTATCGGACGCGACTGCCATACGCGCAGCAGCCCCAAAGGCCCTACAGGAGGGCAAACTGCCTTTAATCTTCCCAAATACGGATGTCCTGAAAAATGGATTGATATATGGAGCGCCTGACTTTCTCCTTGAGATTAAAAATGGCGATTACACCCTTATTCAGGAGCTTCAGGTACCCAAAACAGTGTTGGAATAACTGAAGGTGCGCTTTCAACCATGTGCTTACATCCTTGGTCCTAAGCGTGATCGTTGATGGAAATGAGGTGATAGCCACGGTAGAATTCTGTCAATATTTATTAAACGGCATCTCACAGGGATGTATCTATATCCTTCTGGCCTCCGGACTTACCCTGATCTTCGGCATCCTTAACGTGCCTAATTTCGCTCAGGGACATCTCTATATGGTCGGCGCCTATCTTGGATTCTACATGGTCATGTCCCTGGCGATGAACTACTGGCTTGCCTTGATTCTGGCAACCGTTGCACTGGGATTTATAGGGCTCCTGTTATTCAGGTTTGTATTTTATCCTATGCGCGATGCCCCTGAGGTAAACCTTTTCGTTGCTGCCATGGCACTCTTAATGATTATCGAAGGCGCAGCGCTCTATTTCTTCGGCACAGAGACAAAATGGTTCGTCGTTCCCTATAGCCGGAAAGTCATAACATTCGGCGATCTTGCCCTGCCTGTTCAGCGTCTTATTGTAATTATTATCACCTTGGTTATCATGACAGCCCTGCAACTGTTTATAAAAAAAACCACGATCGGCGCGACACTGGAGGCTACCGCACAGCAAAGGCAGGGTGCAATGCTTTGCGGTATAAAGGTGATCCGCGTTTCGGCACTGGCATTTATGATAGGCACCGGACTGGCCGGTATTGCCGGGGTGCTTATAGGACCCGCCGTGTTGTTGGACCCTACTATGGGGATGGGGCCGTTGCTTGTGGCTTTTTCAGCCGTCATTTTCGGAGGAATGGGCAGCATTGCCGGAGCGGTGTTAGGGGCCTTTATTCTTGGTCTGGTAGAAAGCCTTGCCTCAGGCTATATCAGCGCGACTTATAGTTTGACCTTTGTATTCGGCATTATGATTTTAATGCTGTTATTCAGACCGAAAGGTCTGCTTGGCAGGGAAACATGGAGACCTTAAAAAGGATATTCTCTTTGAAGACAATTTGGTGGTTTCTGGCGCTTGCATCCGCGATCATAGTGCCCGCTCTGGTCGGAGGATATCTGGTCAGCCTGCTGATTCTTATCTGTATATGGACAATCATGTGCTTCAGTATAAATATCATATACGGATACACCGGCCAACTTTCATTGGGTCAGGCCGCCTTTTTTGGGATAGGGGCCTATACCTTTGGCCTCCTTACAGTCAGACTTCATATGGATTTCTGGCCTGCCTTTTTGGCCGCTGTTGTTATAACCGGCCTATTAGGACTTCTAATAGGCATTCCAGCACTTAAACTGCGAGGTCCATATTTCATTTTAGTCACCCTCGGGTTCTCGGTAATTATTAGCGGGGTCCTGGTCGCCTGGGTGGATCTTACCGGAGGCGCAAATGGATTGGCAGGTATTCCCAGACCCACCCCGGTCCCCATACCCTGGGGAGGACGATTAAACTTCGACTCACTACTCTCAATGTATTATTTCATTCTTTTTTTCCTGATATTAATAATGATTTTTTCCCATAGACTGATCAACTCTCTTTTTGGAAAAACATTTATCGCAATTTCTCACAACGAAAGCTTAACTGAATCATTGGGCATCAATACCATGTCTATGAAACTTTTGAGTTTTACTATAAGCGCCATGCTTGCCGGCATAGCCGGCGTTCTGTACGGTTCCTATAATGTTGTAATAAGTCCGGAGATTGCCTATTTTGCGAGGAGTATGGATGTCGTAGCCTACCTGATCGTTGGAGGAGCCGGCACTATGGCAGGACCTATCTTCGGAACATTAGTTTTAATGGCCATACCGGAGTTGCTTCAGGTTGTTCCCTCTCTCAAGACACTTATCAACGGAATCATTTTATTGTTGTTTCTCATGTTTCTTCCCTCCGGAATATCGGGCGGAATCGAGACAATCAGAGGTAAGTTTTTTAAATCAAGGATAAATCGATATGGCTATACTCGAGGTTAGTGGTCTGACCAAACGATTTGGCGGACTGGCCGCAGTGGAAGAACTGAATTTCAGCATTCAATCCGGTGAACTGCTCAGTGTCATTGGTCCGAATGGCGCGGGCAAGACCACATTGTTCAATCTATTGACAGGTTTTTATAAGCCTACCTCAGGTAAAATTATTTTTAACGGGGCTGATATCACTGGATGCAGGCCGTATCAAATTACCCGCAGCGGCATTGGCCGCACCTTTCAAATGACAAATATATTTCAGAGGTCCACCGTCCTGGAAAATGTCATTATAGGACAAGCATTGCATGCCAAGGTTGGAATTCTGGGATCGATTTTCGGAATCCCATCTGCAGTACAGGAAAAAAAGACAGCTGTAAGAAAGGCAAAGGAAATCATATCCTTTGTGGGGCTAACGGATAAACAAGATAAAACAGCCGGTATCCTCACTGAGGAAGCCCGGAAGAGGCTTTCCATTGCCTTAGCCTTGGCGACGGAACCAAAATTGCTGCTTCTTGATGAACCCGCCGGGGGCGTTAATCTGGAAGAAATAAGCGGACTTATAGATCTGATAGACAAGATCAGGAAGTCCGGTGTTACTGTCTGCTTAATCGAACACAAGATGAAGGTGGTCATGCGTATCTCTGACAGAATCATCGTCCTGAGTTACGGGAAAAATATCGCCGACGGAACGCCGGAAGACGTGGTTAATAACGAAGAGGTGATCAAGGCCTATCTGGGAGGTCGGCGTGCTCCTCAATGTTGAAAAAATACACGTATTCTATGGTGCTTTTGAGGCGTTAAGAGGTGTTTCTCTGGAGGTGAATCCCGGAGAGGTAGTAACGTATCCTGGGAGCAAACGGTGCTGGCAAAAGCACATTGTTAAAGACGATATCAGGTCTTATACGGCCTGCAGAAGGTGGCATTCGATTCAACGGAAGACGCATCGATCAAATGGCTCCCGAATTAATTGTTAAACTTGGCATCTCCCACTGTCCGGAAGGAAGGATGCTTTTCCCGGAAATGCCGGTTTACAAGAATCTGGAATTAGGGGCCTATATCCGAAGAAAAGACCGGCCTCTGGTCGAAAAATTGAGGCAGGAAGTATATAGTCTTTTCCCCATACTGGAAGAAAGAAAAAGACAACCGGCGGGGACACTTTCAGGCGGTGAACAGCAGATGCTTGCCATAGGCCGGGCGCTTATGTCGGGACCGCAGCTGCTCATATTGGACGAACCTTCCCTGGGTCTTGCCCCCGTTGTTTTGATGAAGATTATGGACACCCTTGTAAGAGTCAAAGAAAGGGGTACTTCCATCTTGCTCGTCGAGCAAAACGCAGCCGAATCTCTGCGGATAGCAGATTACGGATATGTACTGGAGACAGGCAGCATTGTCCTTAACGGTAAGGGCGCAGATTTAATGACTGATGAAAAGGTAAAACAATCCTATCTTGGCGCATAAACTCAAGGCCAATTAATTTCCTTAAAAGATATTATATTAAAAAATTAATCAGCCATAAAACAACCCGTTTAATATTTAATATGCTGATTTTCTATTGTATGAAAATATGAGTCAGGGGCAGGCCGTGCGCACTGTTGGAAGTCAGATTGGTCGTCAGATTATCCGAGGTATACTGGGGGGCATCCTTGGCGGATCACGCCGTTAGAATACTTTAGGGGTAAACGGGCAATGTTGCCCAAATAGTATCTATCCCGATTTTCGAGATACCAGAATCTTGTCCACCCGTCTGCCGTCCATATCAACAACTTCAAATCTCAAACCTCTCCATTCGAAATGCTGTCCTTCTGAAGGCACTGCGCCAATCTTGGCCATTACAAATCCGCCCACTGTGTTTATCCCTGCCCTTTCCTTTTCATCCGGTCTTCCGGTTTCCATATAGTCCATGAATTCGTCCAGCGGCAGGCTTCCGGATATCAGCCATGATCCTTCTTCTCGCTTTATTATCTCTCTTTCTTCTTCAGGGGTGTCTTCGACATCTTCAAAGACGGAACGCAAAATATCGCCGAATGTGACAAGGCCCTGAATTGCGCCGTACTCATCCACCACAAACGCGATATGCATCTTGGATGTCTTGAATAATTCCAAAACCTTGACTGCAGGCGTCTTTTCCGTAACAAAAAGGGGTTTGCGGCAGATCTCTTTAATATTAAAGGGCTTTGCCTCCATAGAGAGTGAGAGCAAATCTTTCCCTCGGACAACCCCCACAATATTATCCAGCGTATCCTGAACAACGGGGAAGTATGAATATTTATAATGTGCGATCTTTTGTTTGGATTCTTCCTCGCTTTCATTAAGATCGAGTGAGATAATGTCCGCCCTGTGTGTCATCAGTACGGAAACCCGGCGATCAGCCAGTCGAAAGACCCGCTCAATCGTATCCTGCTCGAACTCCTGAAATGTACCTGCCTGCGTACCCTTGTCAATCAGCAGTTTGATTTCTTCTTCAGTTATTACCGGATCAGCAGAGGGTTTTACACGTGATATGCGCAGCAGCATATTTGTTGAACCGCTTAATAAGACTACTAACGGGTGCGCAAGCCGTGAAAGTCTCTTAATCGGAGAAGCGACAAGGCAGGCAAGCCTTTCAGGATTATTGAGGGCAAGCCGCTTAGGGACCAGCTCGCCGATTACCAGTGAAAAATAGGTAATGCATACGACTACGATCGTGACCCCGATCGCCTCACTGTACCTGGAAAGTAAGGGTAATAGGGCAATATATCGGGTAACCAATTCCGCGACAGTAGCGCCTCCGAAGGCGCCCGCAAGGATGCCGATGAAGGTAATGCCGATCTGTATGGTTGATAAAAAGCTATCCGGCGAATTGGCGAGTTCCAAGGCGATGGCTGCCTTGGAATTGCCTTCATTAGCCCATTGTTCCAGCCGTGCCTTTCTGGATGAAACAATAGCAAGCTCGGACAGGGCGAGAAGGCCGTTTAATATAATAAGAAAAACGATTATGGAGATCTCAATCCAGGTTGAGTCCATGTAGTCCTTTCTCACATGATGATATATTTATATTATCCCATATTATGCGCCACATGCGCTACAACTATGTTGTTCCTGCTTATTCTTCCCCGGTCATCTTCCGGTTTCGATACACATCATAATCCGGCACAAGACGATCATAATCGCCATCCATCAAGGGAGAGGAGATCATGAAATCTGCGGAAGAGCGATTGCAGGCAATGGGTATGTTCCAAACGACCGCCATGCGCAAGAGCGCCTTGACATCCGGATCATGGGGCTGCGGTTCGAGCGGATCCCAGAAAAAGATGAGAAAATCGATTTCACTATCGGCTATCTTGGCGCCGATTTGCTGATCCCCGCCCAATGGACCACTCTGAAGTTTGGTGATTTTAAAACCAAGCTCTTGTTCCAATATCTCGCCGGTTGTCCCTGTTGCATATATCTTGTGGTGAGCCAAGAGCACTCGATTGAATTTTGCCCATTCAACCAGATCACGCTTCTTGTTGTCGTGCGCAACAAGAGCAATCTTCTTATCATGCTCCATCGCGATTTTTTTATGAGTCATACAAATATATCCCCTTCTCTCCCAATATAGTGGGCATAATCCATAGATTTCAATGCGGCCAACAATGACTAGATTGATCCGCATAAGACGCGGAACTCCGGTCATCCATGTTTCTTTCAGAAATCTTAATCATAAATCAAACAGAGACCCTTATATTTGCATAATGCATCCAGCGGGGCAGGGTCTTCCAGGCGTCCCGCAGACGGCGGTCCTGATCACGATAGTTCGGAGCATAATGTTGAACAAGCGACCAAAATCTCTTCGAATGATTCATATGCTCAATATGGCATAGCTCATGGACCATGCAGTATTCGACCAGCTCCTGTTCCAGAAAGAGGAGCTTCGCATTAAGGGAGATCGTCCGGTTTTGTGAACAGCTCGCCCACCGTGTCCTCTGTCCTTTGATGAACACCCTGTTGAAATGCAAACCCGTTCTTACGCTTATCTTTTCAAGTATGGGAACGATTGAGTCCTTAGCCCGCCGAAGAAGCCATCGATGTAAAGCCTTCATACACGCCTTGTCATTTCGGATCCTTCCGAATATCAACAAACGACCCGGCGTCACCTCCCGAACACCCACCGAAGCGTAATCGCTCTCCTTGCTTTCCAGGTCGCCATTTCTGCCCAATTGCCGGCAGCGAGATGTCTGTCGGCAACTGCCATTCAGGCTCCGGCTCGAATAATTTCCTGTTCAGTTCTACCCGTTCCAGTGCAGCCTTTATCCATTCTTTATTTCTGCTAAGGATACCTGGAACCTTTGTTTGGTCGTACCCCCTTGGAATGACGACCTCAAGGCCATGCTGGAGCGTCACATTTAAGCGCGAGTTCTTTGCCCTCGGACTGACCCGAATCTGATATTGGAATAGGTCTTTATTCATATGATTTAACCCCGAGAGGAGCTTGGTAAATTAGCGGAATAGAGACCCTTTTACTTGTGTCTCATGAATTAGAAACAAAACGATTTGCGTCTCACTGTTATAGTTATATGAGATGCAAAGTAAAGAAATCGTTTGAATCGGACTATCCTGGGCCAGAGACCCCGGCTTTACGCTTGATTCATGGTTTTGCCGCCGCGATTTCTAAGAAAATTCCTCGTTTCCTTTTCTCTTTTCTTTTTAGAACATGTCGATGCCATCGACATATAACGCAAACGTGTCGATAAAACATATTTATTGTCGACACGTTTGCGTTATTTTTTAAAAATGTCATAAAGGGGTTTGTTAAGGTAAAGCACTTCTTTACCTTAGTTTGAGACATTGTCTCAGAAACGCGTCGATCTTGAATAAAATCACTATTTTTGAAATTGATTGCATATCTAAGTGCTTTTAGAGTTTACCATAGATCATTCATCTTTCAAGCCCTAATCCCGTTTCGTTGCCATTTCGTTATTTAACTATTTAAGATGTCCCTGCTTCCTTTTCACTAAGTGCCCCGCACAGTACCCGCTCCAACCAGATATTCGCTTGAATTTAAGAGAAATTTCCAGAGCGGGACGGCTATGATGGAGGCCTCGGCTATTTTGGTTTCTCCTTCGAAGTTTTTCGTTACAAGGACTACTCGTTTTGTCTCTGGAAAACGGCGCAGAAAAAGCCTTAACCCGGAGAGCCGTCTATCTTTCCAGTCAATGTCATCAACATATTTTGCCTCTACCGGCAGAGGTGATTTATATGAACCGATGATAAAATCCACCTCCCTTTCGCTTTCAGCATAATAGCCGCATGGAATGCCGTTACGCTTATTTCCATGAAGACCGCATTTTCAGCTTTGCTTCCCTCGTCCCCGGGGCCCGTGAGGAGTGTCCTGATCCCGTTATCCCAAAGGTAGACCTTCTTCTGGGCGTAGATCCGCTCCGAATGGGAGGTTGACCATTTCTCAATAGATTTAAGGAGGAATGCCCCCTCCAGGTAGCTGATATAATCCTTTACGGTATCAAGGGAGAGCCCAAGGGTTTTTGATAGTTTGTTGTAGCTGATCCGTGATCCTGTCGAGGCTGCGGCAAGACGCATCAGATCTCTTAGGGCATATGGTTTTTTATCGGATAATTGCGAATAAGGTCACGGGCGAGGATATCCTCAATAAGGTTTGTCATGTATTCATGAGATGGATTGAGAACTTGTTCAGGATAGCCTCCAACTTCCAGATATTCCGCCGCAAGGGTTTCATATTTATAGTCTTCGGACAACTTCGGCATGCTGCCGCGGAACAAGATGAATTCCCTGAAGCTCAAAGGATAAACAGTTCTGATTATCTGTCTCCCTGTAAGCTTTACCGCCCTGCCTTGCGACCAAAGATGATGATGAACCGGAGCAGAAGATCTTCAATGGTTCACTGTCATAAATGGATTTTAGCTCCGTTTCCCAGCCTGGACTGTCCTGGATTTCGTCCAGAAAGAGATAGAGCTTGCGATCCCGGCCGTGGCCGAAGGTTTTACGCAGATTTTTTAGATGTTCCGAAATAGGGGCTGCTGAAAGATTCGGGTGATCAAGGGGGAGATAGAGGATATCCTTTTTGGAAATACCTTTTTCGAGAAGCTCGCGAATAAACTGTTTCAACAGCGTTGTCTTGCCGCTGCGTCTGCTGCCTATTACGATTTCCACCTGCTTGCGCTCTAACTGGAGAGGCAGCCCTTGCAGATAGATGTCCCTTTTTATCCCCGAATCGAATGTTTGATCTTCCCACCAGGGGTTTAAGGAGTAATATATCGTTTCCATGGCGATAATTAAATCTAAATCGAAGGTTTTGTCAAATAATTTCGATTATGATCGAAACTATTAGCATATAGCCGCTTTAAAAAACCATCTTGAGGCAGACCTTTATTCTTCACCTTTTTCATCCAATATTAAAGGCCAGATCCTTTTAATTGTTCCTACTATTCGAAAAGCTTTTTCTGGATATAGGATTATAGTTATGGAAGTTCCTTGATCGCTCCGTAGATGATGATCTTGCCCTGTTCCACAAACTGCCATCCGGC
>CAVZMS010000031.1:0-8036 GCA_963776085.1 uncultured delta proteobacterium | reverse complement strand
TCGTTATAGCACCGCCCGGCCCAGTTAATGTGAAAGTCTTGTCTCCTGAGGGATGGTAACCTATGAGAGTATAACTTGTCGCTGATGCGTCGCTGATTTGTACTACGCCTTTTGAAGCATAATTGCCGATAAGTCTGTTCGTATCCTTTGTGTAACACTTATTATCAGTATAATACGCCTCCTCAGCAAGGGCTGTATTCCTTAGGTCTGATATAACTGCCGCGTTGTAGGAGCGCATCCTGTAAACGGAGAATTGCGGTATGGCGATCGCGGCCAGAATCCCAATAATGGCGATCACTATCATCAACTCTATCAACGTGAATCCCTTTTCATTTTGTTTCGTAATTTTTGTCATCATTCCTCACCTGCAAAATGATATGATTTTCTTCGCTCGCTTATTCTTCAGATTAATTAAAAGTTATATAAGGCAATCAAGATACTCAAATAATTAATAAATTCAAGATCAATAAACATCTTGCAGAAAAGAATATCACCCTCTGCGCAGCATAGGTTAGTGCACCAAAGCTCGGTTACTCTCTATTTTACACAGATCTATGTCCGGTAATCCGCGTTAATAGATATATACTCGTGTGTGAGGTCGCAGGTAGTAACCTGATCTTCGTGTTCACCCAGACGCAGGTCAATGGTAATCGAAAACTCCCTGTTCTTCATCCTTTGCGCAGCCTTCTTTTCCTGCTCAGCTCCGACACCCAGACCCCCATCCACTATCTTGATATCATCGATCCATATGGCGACCTCTTCTTCCTTGATACGGATCCCCGCCCTCCCCAGGGCCGCCATGATCCTTCCCCAGTTGGGATCCTGGCCATAAAAGGCGGTTTTTACCAGGATTGAGTTTGAGACCGCCCTTGCGGCCGTAATGGCGTCCTTTTCGGTGGCTGCCCCTTTTACCTTTATATTGACCAGCTTGGTGGCGCCTTCGCCGTCTTTAATGATCATAGAGGAAAGTTCAGCCATGACCCGCCGTAGGCCATTGTTGAATCCCTCATAATCCGCCGCCTTTAACGGACCATTGCCGGCCATTCCATTGGCCAAAATCAGGACTGTATCGTTGGTGCTGGTGTCTCCGTCGACCGTTATCCGATTAAATGTCTTTTCCACTGAAGACGAAAGTGCCCTTTTGAGTTCAGAAGGCCTTATATTGATATCGCTCATGATAAAACACAGCATGGTGGCCATGTTGGGCATTATCATGCCGGCTCCCTTGGCTATGCCAATAATCCGGTATGGGATGTCTTGTGATCTTCCATCAAACCTGCTTATCTTTGAAAATGAATCGGTTGTCATAATAGCCGCGGCCGCGGCAGGTATTCCATCGAAAGAGAGTCCTTTAGCGAGGCCCGGGATAGCCCTACTCACCTTGTCCATGTCCAGTTGAGCGCCTATGACACCGGTAGATGCCACCAAAACCTCTTCAGGCCTGATCCCCAGCGCCTTGGCGGCCAGTTCGGCTGTGAGGTTAGCATTTTCAAGGCCTTTATCGCCTGTGCAGGCATTGGCGTTGCCGGCATTTGCGATAATGGCCCTTGCCTTGCCTCTTTTGATCCGTTCCATGTTGAGCAGGACCGGAGCGGCCTTGACCTTATTGGTTGTAAAAACCCCGGCGGCTGTCGCTTGTTTGTCGGAAAATATCAATACCATATCCGGGGTCTTGACTTTCCTGAGACCGGCGATTACGGATGAGGCCCTGAAACCTGGGACCCTATGATCTGTTTTTTTCATATTCTAATACCTGATTTATTATAACTTTACGCCTGAAAAATTTGCTTCATCTCCAATAAGAGAAGTCTCGAATGTTGAAGTATTTATTCCCAGTTCAAATCATTTTTAATTCGAATATTACAGTGAATATTCAATATTGAATCTTATTCTTCCCTTCGAAATGCTATTAGCGACAGGTCGGCTATTCGCCATGGGCCTTGAACCTTGCGCCTGAATCACTTATTCGCCCCACAACACCTCTTGTATTTTTTGCCGCTGCCGCAGGGGCACGGTTCATTTCTGCCGACCTTCCTGCCCTCCCTCTTTACGGTTACGGGCCTGTCACCTTCCTCTCCATGGCTGAACTGCAGGGCCTTCATCTTCTTTTTCGGCACCTCCTCCGGCCTTTGCTTGCGGAGATGTATACGGGACAAGGTCATAAGGATCTCTTCCCCGATACTGTCCATCAATCCCTCAAAAAGGGCAAACCCCTCTTTCTGATATTCCCGCAAAGGATCGAGCTGTCCGTAGCCCCTTAATCCTATTCCTTCCTTCATATGATCCATATCCTGCAGGTGCATGATCCAACGGTTGTCTATGATCTGGAGCATAATTATCCGTTCAAATGATTCCAGCCCTTCCTTCCCGATTTCGCCACTCCTTTTTTCATAGTCCTCATTAACCTGTTCCCTGATCAGGTCGGCAAGCTCATTCGTGGTCAGGTCCTCAAACCGCTCCTCTCCTAAGTCTTTTGGACCTATCCTCGGACGGAACCCGAAAAGTCTTGCCGAATTTTCAATCAGTCCTTCGATATCCCAGTCTTCAGGGTGTGCCTTGGGATCTGTGAATGTCATAACAACCGCATCTATCCTTTCGTCTATCATATCCTTGATGATCTCTTCCAATCCATCACCATCAAGGATCTTTTTCCTCAGGGAATAGATGATCTCCCTCTGTTTATTCATGACATCATCATACTCAAGGAGGTGTTTTCTTATATCAAAGTTGTGTGCCTCAACCTTTCTTTGGGCATTCTCGATAGCCTTGGAGATCAGGTTGGCCTCTATTGGCTGCCCCTCCTCCATGCCGAGCCTTCCCATAATGGATGATATCCTGTCGGAGCCGAATATCCTGAGGAGATCGTCTTCAAGAGAGAGGTAGAAACGGGATGTCCCGGGATCACCCTGTCGGCCTGACCTGCCCCTGAGCTGGTTGTCGATCCGGCGGCTTTCATGCCTTTCAGTTCCGAGTATATGAAGTCCCCCTAACTCCACCACCCCATCGCCGAGCACAATATCGGTACCCCTTCCCGCCATGTTGGTGGAGATGGTTACGGTCTTTCTCTTACCCGCCTCGGCTATTATCTCGGCCTCTTTCTGGTGATGTTTGGCGTTCAGAACCGAATGGGGGATACCGGCCCTCTTCAACATCTTGCTCAAGACCTCCGATTTTTCAACGGAGATAGTGCCCACAAGCACAGGCTGGCCCTTTTCATAGAGTTCGGTTATCTCCTGAAGCGCGGCATTAAATTTCTCTCTCTCGGTCTTATAGATGACATCCGGATAATTTATGCGTATCATCTTCTTATTTGTGGGGACAACGGTGACATCCAGCTTATAGATATTATGAAATTCCGCGGCCTCCGTGTCGGCCGTTCCGGTCATCCCTGCCAGTTTCTCGTACATCCGGAAGAAATTTTGAAATGTGATGGTCGCCAAGGTCTGGTTCTCTTCTGCTACACTCACTTCCTCCTTTGCCTCCACGGCCTGGTGCAGGCCGTCGCTCCAACGTCGGCCAGGCATCATGCGGCCGGTGAATTCATCTACGATGACCACCTGACCGTCCTTGACGACATATTGGACATCCTTTTCAAAAAGCCAGTAGGCCTTGATAAGCTGCTGGGTGGCGTGCAGAAGTTCGGATGTCCTCATGTAACGTTCTTCAAGGGCTTTAAGACGCTCTGTTTTTTCATCCTGGGTAATGTCCTGGGCCTCTCTGATCGCGTAGCCTTCTTCGTCAAGATCAGGAAGAACGAAATCCCCCAGACCACTGCTGGAAAGAAGTCTAATCCCCTTTTCAGTAAGCTCCACGGCGTTGCCTCGTTCGTCAATAGTACAATAGAGATCCTGGTCAAGATCAGAAAGAATCTTCTGGCTCCTCAGTATGCTCTCTGTCCGGTCTATCTCTTTCTTAAGGGCCTGGTTGTTGGCGAGGATATCCAGCAAGGCCGGATTTTTTGGGTCCCCTCGCTTGGCCTGCAGGAGCAGTTGAACACACCTGTCCCCGTCATCCCCGTCCCGAAGCATATTCTTTGCCTCATTCAGGATGGATCGAATAACCGTGCCCTGCTTTTTCTTTAGACTTATAACTTGAGGCTTGGCCTCCATAAATATCTTGTTTTCACTGTGCTCAACCGCACCGCTTATGATCAGCGGCGTTCGGGCCTCGTCAATAAGTATGCTGTCTACCTCATCCACAATAGCGTAATAGTACCCCCGCTGGACAAGTTCGTTGATATTATACTTCATATTGTCTCTCAGGTAGTCAAACCCGAATTCGTTGTTGGTCCCGTAAGTTATGTCGCATTCATATGCCAGCTTCCTTTCCGCGTCATTCATCCCATGAACAATGACACCTACTGAAAGCCCCAGAAAATTATAGATCCCTCCCATCCAGTCAGCGTCACGCCTTGCCAGATAATCGTTGACGGTTACCAGTTGGACGCCTCGGCCGGTAAGGGCATTGAGATATAGAGGAAGGGTAGCTGCAAGGGTTTTGCCTTCACCTGTCTTCATTTCCGCTATCTTTCCGCTATGAAGCACGATGCCGCCTACAAGCTGCACGTCGAAGTGTCGCATCTTCAAGACCCTTACAGACGCCTCTCGAACAGCGGCAAAGGCCTCGGGGAGAATTTCATCAAGTGTTTTGCCCCTTGAAATCCTCTCCTTAAACTCACCGGTCTTGGCGCGCAGCTGTTCATCTGAGAGGGCCTTAAAATCGGGCTCCAGGCTATTTATTACTTCAACGATGGGCGCCATCCGCTTAAGCTCCCTCTCGTTTTTACTTCCGAAGATATTCGTTATAAAATCTACTATCATTATCTGTCTCTCAACTTCCGGGATATATATTTAAGGTTCTTCTACTAATTAATAAAAAGAAAGTGGCCAAGGATGTCGAGGGTTCAAGGATTCAAATATAGCGCTATCTCAAGTTAAACTTCAAAGTCATTTTGAATTGTAGAATATCCAATAGGGAATGTTGAAGTTTTAACTTCCCTTCGAAATCCTATATTCATTGTTCATCATTTAATATTCTCTTTTGAGATCCTCTGCGCCATGCGTCATGCTCCGTGCGCTCTGCCCTTGACCCCTGGAATCCTTGAATCCTTATCATCAATCAATTAATTTTGTGATTATCAGCATCATATAGCATGATCGGTTCTTATACACTATAAAAGGCAAGAAGTGAATTAGAAAGCTAATTGAGGATATAGTTCCGAGGATTGACAGGTACTCCATTCAGCAGGACCTCATAATGGAGGTGGGGTCCTGTGGTACGACCGCTGCTTCCTACCAGGGCAATTTTGTCACCGCGCTTTACTGCCTGCCCCTTTTTCACAAGGGCACTTGACAGATGCCCGTACATAGTCTTCAGACCGTAACCATGGCTGACGGTCAGCAAGTTGCCAAACCCATATGTCTTCCCTATCTCGGTGACAACGCCGTCGGCAGGGGCTATAATCACTGTCCCGGTCCTGGCCGATATATCAAGGCCCTCGTGGAATTCCTTCTCATTGGTGAAGGGCGAGATACGATATGCGAATTCGGAAGTTATCAACCCCTTTGCGGGCCAGATTGAAGGCGTGGAGGCAAACATGGATTTCCGCTCTCCCAGAAATCTGTAGAGTTGCTCCTTTTCCTGGGACTGGACGGCGATCTCGGTATCCAGGTTATCCAGTGACTGGTGCATTAGAACCGCAAGTTTCTTGTCACTATTTTCAACGAAGGATCCAAGGTCCTTGAGCGTCAGATCAGAGCCCCCTATTCCTAAGAACTGTGTATTGTCCTCCCCCGGCTCCATGTCGAGCATGATCTTCAGTTTATCATCAAATTGTTTGAGATCCACCATCTTAGTTGCTATCTGGTTGATCTTGCCTACCAGGGCTGCTAATTGTACCCCCAGCTGCTTGTTCTCCTGAACCAATTTCGCGCGTTCAGGGAACTCTTTTTTTATATTACAATAATCATAAAACGCCCATGTGAGGAAAACCAGCGCGGACAAGGAAAGAAGGAAGAAAAAATGGACAAGAACTTTGGGGATCTTAAATTGTCTGACCGTTCTCCCTCCGTCAGGAAGGAACATTATGGTTATCTTTTTAAAAACCAAAATAGGCCCTCAATTTAGTATTTGCTATTTCTGTGGATATAAGGAACCCCGTAATTTGATAAAAAATCATAGCTTTTGTCAGGAATTAGCACAAAGCGTTAAAAGGTGTCAACCATTATCTTCTCCTTTATTCACCTTTTTTTCAGTCTCCAAAATAAAAAATTTTGATATCTCCTGAGCCAGGGAGGTGCTGATCCCTGGAACAAGTGCCAGTTCTTCGGGTTTTGCCCTGGAAATAGATGCTATATCTCCGAAATGCTTGAATAAAAGCTCTTTTCTTTTTCGGCCCGATTCCAGGGATCAGATCCAACCTGGACTTCTCAATATCGCCCGCCCTGAGTTTGCGATGATAGGTAACAGCCCTACGATGCGCCTCGTCCCGGATGCGCATCATGAGGAGGAGTACGGGATTACTCCTTTTAAGGATCAGGGGATTTTTTCGACCGAGGAGATATATCTTGTCTGTTCTATCAGGCCCCTTTTCATCTGCCTTGGAAATAGCCACCACCTCTGGCATCCCCCTGCCGGGAAGACCGTCCATGACCTTTTTTACCGCGGAAAGATGTCCCTTGCCGCCATCCACGACAAAGAGATCCGGGGGATTGTCCCCTGAGAGACGCCTGAGGGCCAATTCGGATATCATTCCATAGTCATCTATGCCCTCAGCCCCTCTTATCTTATAGTTGCGATACCCCGACTTAAAAGGGATGCAGTCCATAAAAGAAACCACCGTTCCCACGGACAGATTCCCTTGTAGATTCGATATATCGAGACCCTCGATCCTCCTGGGCGCCTTTTTCAGTTTAAGGACGGCCCGTGCAAGTTCCACAAGATCCTCTTCCTTTATCTTCCCCGCCCCTTGCGAGAAGATTTTCTGCATTTGAGATAGCCATACGGACAAGTCGCATCTTTTTACCCCTGAGGGGACGATGTATTGATATCTTACTCCCTGCCAGATCAGACAGCCACACCTTGATAGAGGCCAGATCATCAATCGGCTCGGAAATCAGGATCTCTTTTGGAATAAACGGCATATCATGATAATACTGCTTCAAAAAGGCCTCCGTTACCTCTGAAGGGGATGTCCCTGTGTTATTGAAACGATAATCACGGCTGCCAATAAGGTACCCTTTGCGGACGAACAGGATCACTAATTGAGATATCCCGTCATCCTGAGCAAGACCGATCACATCCTGATCCTCCATCCCCTGAGACACCACATCCTGGCGTTCCATGGTCTTTTCGATTGCCCTGATCTGATCCCTGACCATGGCTGCAGCTTCAAAGTCCTGCTGATCGGCATATTGCCCCATCTCCCTCTCCAGACGTTTGATCAATTCCCGCCCCTTTCCTTCCAGGAATAATCTCACCTGATCCACAATCTCCCTGTAAGAAGAAACTGAAATATCCTCCGTGCAGGGGCCGAGGCACCTGCCCAGCTGGTAGTTCAGGCAAGGCCTTGATCTTTTAGGCAACCTGGTCATCCTGCATTTTCTTAATTGAAATAGCCTGTCGATCAGTTTAAGTGTGCTGCGAACGGATTGGGAGGAAGAAAATGGTCCAAAATAGAGCGCCCCGTCCTTTTTAATCTTACGGGCCATGCCAAGTCTGGGGTAAGATTCTTTGATATCGAGCCTGAGGCAGGGGTATTCTTTGTCATCCCTTAGGATGATATTGTATCTGGGCAAATGGGTCTTGATAAGATTGCTCTCAAGTATGAATGCCTCGTTTTCAGATCCTGTCAGGATATAATCAAGATTTTTAGCCCTGCCCATCATAATGGCCGTCTTGGCCGGGAGGGCCGAGGAAGGTCTGAAATAGGATAAGAGCCTTTTTTTTAGATTTTTTGCCTTGCCAACATAGATGACATGACCGGAATTATCCTTAAATAGATAGACCCCAGCAGCCTCCGGTATACTGAGCCGAAA
>CAVZMS010000030.1:0-7516 GCA_963776085.1 uncultured delta proteobacterium | reverse complement strand
TCCTGGGAATAAGTCCTTCTCGTGCAAAGGTAGTCAGCTGGTCTCCATAAGGGCCATGGCCCGGTCAAGTGTCTCCCTTGTGCGTGAGAAAAGAGATACCTCATACCCTTCGGTGGCGAATACCTGGGCCATTCCGTGACCCATTGTCCCGGCGCCTACTATCAATATCTTTTTTATGTCATTAATATTCATAATATTCCTCTAATTAAATTCTTTGCCTGCTTTCCATTCATAAATCGGAGATTTCATGATGAAGCTTTCAGCGGTCAGCGATCAGCAGTCAGCTAATTAGATGTTTTAAAAGGGTTTTGCTGAAAGCTGAATGCTGACGGCTGACAGCGTGAATCTGAAAATTAATATTTTCGGATGAACACTAACCTATCGCCGTAAGTCCGCCATCAACATAAAGAATCTGACCTGTTATATTATCGGCCTCTTTGGATGCCAGGTAGACACAGGCGGCTGCCACATCTTCCGGCGTGATGAATCTTTTAAAAAGTGTCTTGGAAAGCAGCATCTGCAATCGTTCAGGCGCAATAGCCTTCTTGATCATCTCCGTCATCACGACGGAAGGACCGATTGCGTTCACGTTGATGTTGTATGGGGCCCATTCCGCCGCGAGCATGCGCGTGATCATATCTACTGATCCTTTTGTTGCACCGTATGTCACGTTGCCGCCGTCTGTTCCACGGATCCCCCGGACAGAGGAGAGGCTTATTATCTTGCCCTGTTTTTTCTCAATCATTATCTTGCCGAAGATCTTGCAGGGAAGGACTACGCCCCTGACATTGATTTGAAACAGAGAGTCCCAGGTACCCATATTGATATCAAGGGCGGGCATCTTGGCATTGATGCCCTGGGCATTAACCAGAATGTCGACAGTACTATGTTTTTTTACGACATTTCCAGCCAATTCCATGACGCTTTCTTCTTTTCCCACATCCACGGGCATTGCTGCGGTCTTAGAACCTGTTTCAGACATGATCTTTTCAGCGACCTTTTTCGCCTGTTCCAGATTCATGTCCGCAACCACGACCTTTGCCCCCTGACGGGCCAGGGCCATGGCGCAGGCCTGACCGATGCCGCCCGCCCCACCGATTACGACTGCTATTTTATTATCCAGTCTGAACATAGGTGCCTCCAAAAATATGATTATATAATTATAAGCTGTTTTAAAATATGTCGATTCCAAAGATCACCGAGATTGAGCAGATTGGCTCAGGGCTCATGGCGCAAGGTTCATGGTTATATTATTCTTTGCCTTGTACCCTTGCCATGCGCTTGCGCCCGCAAAATTTAAAATGATCCCTCTTCCCAGGCGACCAGACGCACAAATCCGCCGTCCGCCATCTCGCAGCGGAACGGGAAAGCAGCGATTATCATGCGCCTGCCGGTAACATCGTCAATGTCGCCGCCGGCGTTCTCTACGGTGCAGACGCCGGCCTGCGTGAACATGCGGTGGCAGGGCTCATAATCCGGGAACTCAACATCGGGATTCTTGCCTGGTAGCCTTGCGATAGGCGGTGTCAAGCCATGGCATCTGCTCCTTGAGGGGATAATGCCACAGGGGAGAGTCAGTTGCGCCCCAGGTACCGGTTATACCCTTTATTTTCTTGTCGTGGATGAGCCATTTTGCGACTTCCGGCCCCATGCCTGCATAGTAGTTAAAGTACTTGTCGTTGTTCATTCTCCAGTAGTGGTGCCAGCCGGTGTTGACGACTACCCAGTCGTACTTGCGGATCTCAAGCTTGTCCTTCTTGCAGGCCTTCTCGAAATCCTCGGGCATAAGTATCTTCCACAGATCACCGTTGAAGCCGTCGCCGAAGTTCTTCTCAAATTCGTCCTTCAGATAACGCATGTCAAGGATGACGCCGGAGCCGATGCAGTATTCAAGGGGAATCTCGTTGAGAGAATATCCGTTGCGCTCACGGTCGACCTCCTCCGGGTGCAGGACGTGGTTGGGGGCGTCCATGTGGGTGCCGGCGTGGAGCGTTCCGGTATAAGTCATGGTGCGCTTGTGGAAACGTTCCAGATACTGGCCGCGGGGGAAAATAAGGTCCTGTCTGGGGCCTGGGAAGGGCCACAGGGGCGTGTCGACGCCCCAGGGCAGGCTGAGGTCGTAAATTTTTGTCATCTTCTTCCTGTCAAGATACATCTTGCTTTTATCAAGGGGCATATAGGCCATAATTCTCTCCTTTTTATTTTAATTGTTTTTTAAAATCGTTGGAATTTTTATCCTGTTATATTCTCCATAGGTTAATGTTTCACTATTCCAATATATCACCCCTACTCCAATCCCTTATCCAATGCTTTACTGATTTATGAATGATGAATGCCCGCCTGCCATAGCTCTATTTCATATTGATGCCTGACTACTGTTTATGCATCATTATTCAGAGCGTAAATAGCCTTTACTGCCAAGATGCATGAGCGGGCAGGTTGAACAGGGAATTTTGAATTATGAAGTTTGGACCACTTCTAAATTCTGAATTCGATATTCAATATTCGATATTCTCTTTCAATGCTCTTTGCTCTCTGCTCTATGCTCTTTGGACCTTGCGCCTTTTGCCCCGTTCGACAGGCTCACGGCCCTGAGCTTTGCCGAAGGGCTGAGCCTTGCGCCCTTGTTTTATCTTTTCCAACTCAATCACACCCACATTTACATCAGAATAGGTAACTACGGATACTTCCCTGGCCAGGTATCCCTCGTGGTCCACGCGTATGGTGTATGTTCTGCCCTGTTTAAGCCCGTCAAATTCGAAATCACCGAAACTGTCCGTTTGTGTCTCGATCATCCTGGCACCGTCGCTTAAATAGACCTTAATGCCGGCAGCGCATTCACCTATTTTGTCGCCCAGCACAATCTCTCCCACAATAAATATCTTGGGCAGATCAATGTATCTGACATTGGGTTTTAGTCCGAAATCCGGATTGAGTTCTTCAGTTTTGGACGACGATATAACCCTTGCGATCTCGGATTCAGGATCATCAAGATCCCCGAATACAAGTGCTCCGCTCGGACATGCCTCAACACAGCGGGGTTCTTTCCACCCCTTGTCCAGGAGATGGGCGCAGAATGTGCATTTCTGGGGGACATCCCTCTCCTCATTCCAATAGATAAGGCGATGAGGACAATTTGAGAGGATGTCTTTGTTCCCCTTTGCCTTTTCAGGATCGATTATTACAATGCCGTCAGGCCGCCGGTAAACAGAGCCGTCTTTACATTTATTGACACATGGCGCGTCGGAGCATTGCAGACAGGGGATGGCTATATAATCCACCTTTACCTTCGGAGTAGAGCCCCTTTCTTTTTCAATAACCTTCATCCATGACTTGCCCTCAACCGGCTGAGCAGCCGAATACGGCGGATAATCATTACCTTCAAACTCATCTCTACAGGCAAGGAAACAGGCATAGCAACCGTTACACCTATAAATATTTATGAGCATTCCATATCTGGCCATTTTATTGATCCTCCCATCTGACAATCTCAATAAGACATGAACCGGGCGCCATGCCGGGCGAGTGTCTTGAAATCATCCTTGACGATGTCAGGATGTTGACGCATCCTCCCCTGTCGATTGAATTCGCCTTGCCCGGTTCCAGCGGATCGTAGTTGGCGGATGAGGCATAGCTGTGGATTGTTCCAGGCAATACCCTCTCCGTGATGACAGCGATGCATAATACCGCGCCACGGTCATTATAAAGTTTTATGATATCCCCGTTCCTGATGCCCCTCTTCGCGGCATCTATAGGATTCACACGCGCTGGCCACCAGGCATAACCGTCTTTCACGATTCGATGGGTAGGTATCTCATTCAGCCAAGAACTATGCTTGTCGTAATGGGTATGAAACGAGAACCGCGGATGCGGAGTGACGAGCTGAAGAGGGTATTTTTTATATAACTCGCTCCTGTACCCTTCCCAGCTTGGTATGTGATGAGGGATCGGCGGCCGCTCATCGTCATCAGGAAAGTGTTTTAAAAGGCTCTGGGACACGAATTCTATCTTGCCGCTGTAGGTGCCGTACTCGTCGGCTTTGTCGGTTCCCCGTTTTTTGTTTAAGGGGTCAGGCGTGTCGCAGGTGCGTCCTTCATAAAACCAGCGGAATGCCGGTGTCGGCTTGTAATCTTCATCGGCGTTAATGATAAAATATCCCTTCTTGTCGAATTCTTCCCAACTGATGAGTTTAGGCAGGTCGGATATCTCGAAATACTTTTTAGCCCAGTCAATATCGGTCTTGCCCTCGGTATATTTCTCCTTCATGCCCAGTTTTTCTGAGAGCAGGGTGAAGATCTCATAATCCGGCTTGGATTCCCAGAGGGGCTCTATGCACTTCTTCTGGCGCACAATGACCCTGAAATTATTTCCAATAAATCCATGTATGCTGTAACCGCCGGCAGAGGCGAATTCGCTTATATCATCCCGTTCAAGGCTTGTGCATGCAGGAAGGATAATGTCTGCAAAACCCGTCTCGCTGCACCACCAGCAGTCCTGGTTAACTACAAATTCAAGCTTCGGGCTCTGATACATCCGTACCCATTTGCTTGTATCAACCATTGTTCCTATGAAACTGCCCCCGTATCGGTAGAACATCTTTACCTCCGGATATCCTTCCATAGGATATGTATAATGGATAAACTGCTGTTCGAGCGATTGCCCGCAGAATCCTTCGCCGTCCCATTCGATGGGAGGACTTAATATGGCCTCAGGCAATGTCAGCCTGTAAAGCCGCTGTTTTGTGGGATTTACCATCTGATGGTCTGCGGCGCGCGAGATGCCCATCCTTGAATCCGGGTCGGCATATCCCGGGAAATATATGCTCGTATTGGAAGGCGCTCCCATCGACGTTCCCCATATAGATACTCCGGGTTTCCCTAGTCCCTGCATCGCCTGGAGAAGGACCATCATCCTTGCCCATTCCGTGGCATAGGCCTGTCTGCATGCACTCCCCTCTCCGCCTCTTGTCCCGGCTGAAAGCACCGTCCGTTTAGATGCCCATTCTCTGGCCAGTGTCCTTATTTTTCTGGCAGGAATGCCTGACTCTTCAGCCGCCCATTCAGGTGTTTTGGGCCTTCCGTCATCCTTGCCCAGGATATGTTTCTTAAACTCCTCAAATCCTACAGTGCGGTTCTTCACAAAATCCTTATCGTATGTCCCTTCCGTGATCCAAACGAACGCTATGGCCTGGGCCACAGCGGCCCCGGAATCTGGTCTTAGAGGAAGCCATTTGCCGTCCATATGCGCGGCGGTATAGTTGAAAAACGGATCAATAAAGACCGTCTTTACGCCCTTTTCCTTCAGCCATTGTCTCCATATTACCGAATCCTGACCCGAATATATCGCCCTTGTTGAATCCGGATCATTGGACCAAAGTACGATCATCTCCGTGTTCTTCATTGCATCCTGAAGGAGGTCGTATTGTTCGGGCATGCCAAGACGCCAGAAGAAGCCCCATGTGTGAGTAGCACCCCAGTGCCATCCCTCCCAGCTGTCCGGATTGTCAAATACGGGTGTGTATTCAAGCATGTCCATGAAACGTGCGAAGGGCCCCATCTTGTAGCCGACGAGCCCCCAGTTGTGATGTGACGAAGTTAGCCCGGTTATGGCAGCTCCGCCGTAGCGGTCTTTTACACGTTTGATTTCTCCTGAGACAATATCCAGGGCCTCTTCCCAGCTTATGCGTTCGTACCCTGATATCCCTCTCTTATCCTGGTTTCTTTTGCCTTTTGGATCAAAGTCCTTTCTCTTCATGGGATATTTTATCCGGTCGTCAGAATACAATCGAGTCCTCTCGGCATAGACGAATGGGGCAATGTTGAACTTTTTTGGAGGACTGTAGGACTTTCCTCCTGCTTCAATGGTCCAAGGCTTGAACTCCTTTTTATCCGCAACTAAAGGCCTTATCCTGACGACCTTCCCGTCCCTGACGTATACCGATATGGGACCTTCATTGGTGCAGCTTGTAAAGACCTGTTCCGACATCGTGTCCTCCCTTGTTATTAAATCAACTGAAAGAGGGGCCAAAGAATCTATGATTTTTGACGTATGAATAATGAATATTGAACAGGGAATTTTGAATGTTGAAGTTTTTTCTTTACTTCGAAATTCTTAGATTCGATATTCAATATTCAAAATTCAATCCCTCTTCTCACCTAGAATCCTTGAACCCTCTGGCCCTTATTATCAATCAGCTAATCCGGATAAAATTTTTATTATAAACAAAAGATTATGTCAAGGGATTAAACCGGCAAAATCTGGTACTTTTCTCGGATAAATAGGCCTCGCTTATCCCGAGTTTTTCGGCGTAATGCGCCCGCTCAAGGTAGAGCGGCGCTTGGGTGCTCTCATCATCCTGCCGACAACCCGCCCTAAAAGTCAGGGGAGGGTCTCCTCAGTATCGCAAAGCAAAGGCGGAAGCATACATCTTATTTCCGTATACTCTTACAGCCGAATAAGCTTTATCTTTTTTGGATGCTTTTCTATTTATCAGCGAGACTAAAACCCTAATTTTTCTTTTCTGAATAAAAACTATCTCATATTTATCAGTTTATAATATTATCATGGAACATGATGATATTGATAATTAGGACAAAGAGCATGTATTTTTACAATTTTCAAATGGCTTAAATGTTTCCTAAAAATCCTTTATCAATCTGCTAATATTGTATTTATTCATTTTTTGTCTTTTCTCCATAATTTTGATATTAATGTCTCAACTTTCAAACAAACCCGAATTATCATGTTTCATGAATATATATATGTTGGGCAGCTAATGTCAGACGAAAGGATAAATCGCCAATGAAATTATATCCCGCCAACGCGCGAGTGCCACAAGTGAAGCGAACTAGCCGGCTGTGGCTCTGTCCTTTACGGGCGGCTGATGTAGAGCTAGATTATGAGGCGGTTATGTCCAGTGCCGAGATGCTACATCGGTGGAGTCAGAGTGAATGGCCGACCGCCGATTTTACCTTGGCGCAAAATCTTGCCGACCTAAAGCGGCATGAACTTGAGCATATCGAGCGGGATGCATTTACGTTTACCGTTCTTAACCCGCAAGGAACACGATGCATGGGTTGTGTCTATATCATGCCCTTACGGCCTGAGGAAGTTCCGCTATGTAAAGAAGTTAGCTATGCTGCTGACGTTGGATTTTGGGTTCGTGCGTCTGAGTTGGTCAATGATCTCGACCAGCATTTATTGGCAACCATTCGCGACTGGTTTCAAGCCGAATGGGCATTTGACAATATCCTGTTCACTATCAGTCAACAGGAAACACGTCAAGCTGCCCTGTTCGCGGCGGCGGGACTGGAACGGCGGTTAGCCTGCACGTTGTCGGATGGGCGTCTATGTTGGGTGTTTAGCTAGATCTACATTGCGCGCTCTTAGTGCGCTGCCCAACGACCGCCTGCACCCGACCTCGCTTCCCTCGCGGGTATGCGCGCGACTTGGCAATAATCGCTCTGGTTTGGTTGTGAGTCTTTTTCGTGACGCATCGGCGGGTGAGGCGGAAAGT
>CAVZMS010000029.1:0-6365 GCA_963776085.1 uncultured delta proteobacterium | reverse complement strand
AACGATACATTTTAAGCTGTCAGGAATAGAGGATGTGTCGTCATCACAACCGTTCATTCTTTCTTTAGGAAGCATTTCTTCCGAGTAAACGGATATCCCTTTATCTCTCAGCCATTTCTCAAGCTTTTCCGCTTCTTTTTTTGCGGGATCGAATTTATGTTTAAATAAAATACCGACTAAGATATCATGCATATTAAATGTCCCTTTCCAGACAGATAAAATCTATCGAGTGATTTTATTAATGACACTCCACTCATTCTCCATATCAGAACTGGTGTCCACTAAGAAATGTATTATATCAAGATCAGGATATAGTCCTTTCAGATCTTCAAGGTCAACATCCTCAAATCTCTTCTTATTATTCATATAGGCCTTTTCTGTAAGGGCATTTGATTCGTAATCTTCCCTGGTTCTCCTCAATATCCTGCCTATGGAAACTTCCTGCGGACATATAGTCTGTTGTATCACGAAAACCTTTTTATGCATTGCAGCCACCTCGGCGGCACGTCTTCTCAGAGCCTGATTAATAAAAGTAGCATCCAGAATAATCCCCTTACCCTTTTTTACAAGCTCGTCCGCCATTCGGAACATTTCATCGTAGACACTATTTCTCTTCTTCATATCGGAGGCCACCTTCTCATTAAATATATCCTCATTTCTCAAGACCTCAAGTCGTATCATGTCTGTCCGCAATACGATATACCCTTTAAGTTGAGCAATAACTTCTGTGGTTTCAGTCTTATAGGATGCCGGAAGTCCACATGCTATAAGAACCGTTTCAGGTTTTAACTCCTTCTTCATAAAATCAATAAAAGGCTCTCTCATTAAAAAATCCTTTTAGAATATATAATCCAGGCTAAGCCTGAAGTATTTTTTTGCTATCTGTATTGCTTCCTCTTTTTTCTCGCCATCTATATGCTTGTCATCGATCCGGAAACTGTTTACTTTTCCCCTTACATAGGCGCGATAAACCTTATAAAAGGTTAACAGGGCATGCGAATCACTATCGCCTGTTATCTTGTTATAATAACCCCACAGACTGTCGGCGAAATATTTTCCCCCCCCTGTACTCCAGATCCATTAAAAGAAATGCAATATCAGCAAGGGTATCAGTATATCGAAAGCGTTCATTGAATTCAATGCAATCAAAGACAGAGACCGGATCAGTCAGACAGATATGCTCCATATGAAGGTCTCCATGACAATCCCTTATCCTCCCAGATGCGATTCGATCCAGAAAAAGTCCCCTATTTACGGAATAGAAATTATCTGTCCAATTTTTAATAATTTTAAAATCCTTTCTTTTAATAGTCATACCGATATAATATTCAGTCTGCTGAAAGTTTTCATCAGTATTTACCTTAAAGACCTCCGGGTTTCCGAAGTTATCGATATAAGTCGTGCGCTGAGCAGTCAGGTGGAACCCGGCTAGAACCTGGGCAATCCTCCTGAGGTGTCCTTCTTGAAGTCTCCCTCTTTCAAAAATGGACCTCATGAGAATCTCATCAGGGATTCTTTTCATCTTAACCGCGTATTCCACAACCTTTCCCCTCCCCTCTCCTATTTTATGGATCTTCCCGTCAAAGATGACTGGCAGAACCCCTATGTATAGATCTTTTGAAAGTCTTCTGTTCAAGTCAATCTCTTGGTCGCAGTAATATTTTCTCTTTTCCAGGGTCGAAAAATCCAAGAACCCGAAATTAACCACCTTTTTGATCTTGTAGACAAAATTGTCGGTAATAAAAACATAGGAGATGTGGGTTTGAACAAGTGAAATATCTTCCGTATTGTCGGAAAGGGAGCCTGGGATTAGGAGATCATCAATTAGAGAAGCCATGCTAATAACTCCCTGATAATTTAATATCAAACTGTTGAGCAACGTAATCAGGCACATCAACAGTCCCTATAAGTACAGGCTGCTGATGACAATCTGATCCTCCGGAAACCATTAAGCCGGCTTTATTTGCAAATTCTATATATGAGTCTGTTGATTCCTTATCATGCGCAGAATGCCAGCATTCAACACCGTCTATGTAAGGCATCATCGTCTCATTTATAATCTTTTGTTGCTCCTTGATATCTGTAGTAATTTTAATTAAGGAAGTTCCTCTCGGGTGGTTTGGATGCGCAAGAAATAATTTTCCTCCCGCCCCTTTTACCAGCCGTGAGGCCTCAATAAGGGTTAAGGGCATCTTGGGCACGTTACACTTGACCAGGTATCTGTTAAACGCCTCCTGTCTGCTGGAGATGATCCCTTTTTTTACCATGTAATCGGCTATATGGGGACGGCCAAATGCGCCATCCACTGACTTCTCGATTTCTTCGAGATCCTTATGGGTAAACTCCTTCAGATTTTCCTTGACCAATTCTCGATTTATATTATCAAGTATCTGTTCAGCCCTTTTTTTTCTATGTTCTCTCAACTGATTAAGCTTTGTCACAAGCGGCTTAGAATGTATATCATACTGATAGGCAAGAAAGTCCAAGGATATTGGTTTGAGTTCCTTATATGCCGGGTGGGAGAAATTGACGCTTAATTCCAGACCGTAAAGATAGCTGATACCATATTTATCAGCCATCATCTTTGCATCGATCTGACAATCTATGGAATCATGATCGGTTATTGAGATTAGGCCGACGCCTTTTTGGGCTGCTTCTTTGAATATAGCATTAAGAGTCAATCTCCCATCAGAACATCTGGAATGAATATGCAGGTCGATTTTCATATTGATTCATAATCCTGATATATTTTCCGCTGCCGCCATCAACGACTTCTTGATCTGTCATCTCTACAATTAATTAGGCAGGTACACACCTATATATTAGGCAGGAGGTGGACTGGTCAAGAATAAAAAGGGCTTGTAGATAGAAGAGTTTTTCTCTTTCCGTTATATTGGAATGATATTAATAGTGCTTTTACCCAGTCGTCCGATTTATGAGTTTTGACAAGGTCGTCATTATCCGGATGATGACTCTTAAACCTTGCTGTCCTGGTAGTATTGGTAGTATTCGAATACCTTCCTAACGTAGCTTTGGGTGGTATTGTACGGTGGTATCCCGTTAAATTCCCTGACTTTTTTACTGCCGGCGTTATATGCAGCAATGGCCATCTCAATATCCCCGTCGAACTCGTTAAGTAATCCTTTCAAATACCTCACACCGGCATTGACATTATAAACCGGATTGAATGGATCATCCACATCCAGATCATCGACGGTGCCCGGCATCAATTGCATAAGACCGACAGCGCCTTTTTTAGATATTGCCATTGGATCATAACCGGACTCGGCCATAATAATTGCCTTTATCAGAGCCGGATCTACGCCATATCTATTACCTGCTTCAAGGATAATAGTATGATAATTATGTTCTCGTTTATTTGGCTTGAAATTTAAAACAATATCTTGTGGACTGGTCTGGATGGTTTCCTTTATATAGTGTTTGGGATCTTTCTTGGCCTATCGTATCTATTTTATATTCATAATTAATTCTCGTCAGGAATGCCAATCAAAAAGAATATCATTACAAAAGAAAAAATTCCGCTAGCAATTAAGCCCGCGGAAGTTTTTATTAGTGAATCAGTCTCCACTTTTAACCTCCTTTAGTAAAACTAGTAGTTAAAATTACATATTTTTATGGATTTGTCAACCTCTCAAGTAATTATTCATTGAATTTTAACCTCGTTTTCCGTTTAAGATATTGACATTATATGGAAATTAGAATATTCACAATCAAGAAGATTCCTGACGGAACTAAAGGATTTATTAATCCAAATGATGGAAATACACTCGGGGAGGTTTTTATGTCAAGAGAGATTATGGATGCCACAGGATTTCCTCGCCTCAAGATTGACTGTTTCACCTGAAATCGGGATGATTACCGGAACCGGCCTGGAAAACCTGACCGAGAAGATAAAAGTCGATTTTCGTATTCCATATAAAGAGATACCCCATTTCCCAACATCGACGGTCAAGGGTCATAAAGGGACGCTAGTTTCCGGAAGGCTTGCAGGCAGGACAGTCCTGGCTATGGAGGGACGTTTTCATCTATATGAGGGCTATAGTCCCTATGAGATCACATTCCCTATAAGGGTGATGTCCGGCCTCGGCATAAAATACCTATTTATATCAAGTGCGGCGGGCGGCCTTAATCCCAGTTTCAAGCCCGGTAGCATCATGATCGTTATTGACCATATCAATTTAACCGGGAGAAATCCATTGATCGGGCCCAACATAGAGGAATTCGGACCCCGATTTCCGGATATGTCACAAGCCTATGATCCTGATCTGATAAATCTCGCGAAGAAAAAGGCTCTTCAGCGGAATATAACTCTCAATCAAGGGGTATATATTGGAATTACAGGCCCCAGCTTGGAAACACCAGCTGAGACAAGATTTTTAAGGATGATAGGCGCCGATGCAGTAGGGATGTCTACGGTATCCGAGGTAATTGTCGGTGTCCACTGTGGTTTAAGGGTGATAGCTATCGTGGTAATAACAAATCTTAATTTACCTGGATAACATGAAAAAGACAGCCATTGAAGAGGTTATCGGGGCGGCTAACGCTGTGGGCCCTTCCCTCTCAAGCCTATGGGAATCTATAATAGAAGATTTGCCTAAATAAAGGAGTTCTTATGCCAATTTTTGATATATTGATCAAAAATGGAACTATCTTAAGTATGGATTCAAAAAATTCAATAATTGAAAATGGCCTGGTTGGAATAAAAGGCGACACAATTTCATACATAGGCAAGGGGGTTAAGAAGAGATTCGAGGCAAAAACTGTAATAGACGCAAAAGGCGGAATTATTCTACCGGGCTTGATAAATGGCCATACACACGCGGCAATGACTCTATACAGAGGACTTGCCGATGATCTTCCATTAATGGACTGGCTCAACAATTACATCTTTCCGTTGGAGAGTAAACTCAATGCCGATCTTGTCTATACAGGGACAATTCTTGCGTGCGCCGAGATGATCATGTCAGGGACAACGACCTTTTGTGATATGTATATATTTGAAGGGGAAGCGTCCCGGGCAGCCAAGGCTGCCGGAATGAGGTGTATTGTTGGCGAAGTGCTTTACGATTTCGATTCCCCCAATTATGGACCAGTGGCGAACGGACTCAGGTATACCGAATCCCTTATTGAGAAATGGCATAACGATCCCCTTATCTCGGTTGCCGTAGAACCTCATGCCCTGTTTACATGCAGCCCAGGTCTTATCTCCGCAGCCAATGAGCTTGGCATTAAAATATAATGTACCACTGATTATACACCTGGCGGAAACAGAAAATGAGTTGTTATATGTAAAAGAGAAGTATGGTAAAAGACCTGTCGAGCATCTACGTTCCCTTGATATTCTGGGACCCCATCTTATTGCCGCTCATTGTGTGCATCTAAACGAGGAGGACATTGCGTTACTGTCCGAAAACAGGGTAAAGGTTATCCATAATCCTGAAAGCAATATGAAACTGGCATCAGGCATCGCGCCTGTACCTGACATGCTTTCCAGTGGAATTACTGTGGGGCTTGGAACTGATGGATGCGCTTCAAACAATGATCTTGACCTTTTCAGCGAGATGGACACCACCGCCAAACTTCATAAGATAGATACCATGGACCCTACGGTTATGGACGCCTTGACAGTCTTGCGCATGTCCACTATCGAGGGGGCAAAGGCACTCGGCATAAGCAATATTACAGGCTCCCTTGAAAAAGGGAAAAAGGCGGACATTATTATCATTGATACTAATAAACCTCATCTAATTCCCTTATACAACCCCTATTCTCATCTTGTATATTCTGCAAAAGGCTCCGACGTCAGTCACACGATCATCAACGGACGTTTGGTTATGGCCGAAAGGAGGTTGTTAATAATGGATATCGATGATGTCATCAAAAAGGCAGTCATAAAGTCTAGGGAGATCATGGGATTGCTCCGTTCTCCTTAATATGTCTTCACCCATAAAAAGTGATTGTCGAACACTTAGAATATTGATGGTCTTCTAAAAAAATCAATATCAATTTAATATTCTCAACACGGAGCCGAGGGAATATACAGATGGATAGAGGCAATAGGCCTTATATAGCATTGGGGAGCAGGCTTAGGGGTATTCCTCAGGTAATTACCCTTGGTGTTAAACCGAACTTTTTCGATTATACTCCAAGGGAAAGGGCATTGATGCTCTCTTCCTAATATTATCCTCTATCCCACTATGAATTATGCTCAGTTTTTCACGACAATAGGAAAAAGGATTTTCCCAAGCCTGGAGACATATATATATTCGGATGAAAAGATAAAACAGACTACCCTTTTTAATATGCTAGGCATACCTCATCCAAAAACCAGGATCTATTATCAC
>CAVZMS010000028.1:0-11509 GCA_963776085.1 uncultured delta proteobacterium | reverse complement strand
CCAGGATGGTCCCTATCACAAGGGAACGAACAATATTACGTCCCGGCTGTTTGACCTCTGCGGCAACATAGGCCATCTCGTTCCAGCCGCCGAAGGTAAACAGGACGAGGATAAGGGCAAGCTTGAAACCGTCCAGCGTAATCCCCGATGTCTCGGCAGGCGCCAGATGTTGCACCGGCGCCAAAAGACCCGCGGCTATAATGGCCAGGATTCCCATGGACTTGATCACCGTAAGGAGGTTCTGAGTCCACTTGCCTTCTTTCACTCCAAGGATATTAATGACCGTCAGAATAAAAACGGCTGCGGCCGCATAGACCGGAACCATGTCCTTATAAGGCGCATAAATGGTTGCGGCATACCTGGCAAATACAAAGGCCATCAGGGCAATATCGCCTGGTCTGATAATAACCATCTGAGACCACCCGAACAGATATCCTGCCCAACTTCCGTAGGCCCTGCCCTGATACACATAGTCTCCCCCCTGGTGCGGGTATGCGGTGGCAAGCTCGGCGTAACATAACGCCCCTGTCAAGGCGATGAGACCGCCTCCCAGCCATATGCCGAGGATTCCCTTCCATCCCCCCATGCATGCCTGCCACTGTAGGGGTAATCTCGTAGATACCGGCCCCTATGATGATCCCTACAATTATACATATCGAATCAAAAAGAGAGAGTTCTTTTCTGGGAACCGTACTCATGAAAAACTCCTTTCAATGGAGAGGTCCATTTAAAAAAAGGTAGCGAGATGCCCTGTGATGTCCTGTCTCACAGTATCAGCGTTTTTTAAGTGAAACACCGATGTTTCCAGAGCCCGTGCTCAGAAAGAGTGTTTCCAGATCAGGATTGGTCGTGATTGCATCAATGTATCTCTGGTCACCCATCCCCAGGTACATGTTATGGGCCACGACCAGACCGCCGGGACGCACAAGAGATAGGAGTTGATTCAGGTAGTCATAATAACCTTCCTTGTCCGCGTCTAAAAAAAGGAGATCAATGGAACCCTTCAGTGTTTTTACCTTTTCATGGGCATCACCCTCTATGACCGTGGCAATATTGTCGAATCCTGCTCTTTTAAAGTTTTCCCTCGCAAGCCGGACGCTTGAGGGTTCTATCTCAAATGTAGTAAGTTTACCGCCTGTAGTCTTAAGACCCAGTAACATCCAGAGGGCGGAATAACCGTTGGAAGTACCTATTTCGACCACGTTCTTTGCGCCCATGGTCTCCACAAGAAGCCTGAGAAACCTGCCATCATCCCTGGGGACATTTCCGCCCAGAGCCCTCTGGTTATTACGTCATATCATCAAGTATCTCCAGTATCTTTTTCTCTTCATCCATTTTTGGAACAGGTGAACTCTGGATAGATATTGAACTTGATCCAAAACCACCGCGCATACCCCTGCCCCCTAATGATTGAGCCTGAGATATTAAAGGAATTATCATAGCTACCATAAAAATTACAGGTGCTGTCAATACCATTCTATTTCTCATCCTTCAACCTCCTTTTCAGTTCTTTTTCTTAAACTTTTATATCCCCTCTGCCGATCATGTTTATTGAAGGCAATTATATTTGATATCCAGATATCTCGAAGTTATATATTCAAAGGCAAGCCCCTTGCATGTATCCCAATACGCACCTTAGTAAAGTCGAAGCTTAGCGTTAAAAGGTTACAGAATTTGCATCATCTCCAAAAGAATTGGTCGTCAATGTCATACCGGACCCCTTATCAAGTACGGGGCAGGCCCGATAAGCTTGCCCAGGCATATAGCAAGCCGGGGGCATCCAGTTCGGATTCCTGGATTCCGGCTTCCGCCTTCGCGACGCGACATAGAGCCGCTTCGGCGCGACGTCGGTTTGCCGGAATGACTCCTCGCGTCAAGCCGCGGGGAATTAACCCCTAAAAGAAGATTAAAATGAGTAGTAATTTTTTTCCATATAGGATGACATTTCTTCTTGAATTTATACAAATTTAATAGCATATAAAAGACCTTTATTCCGAATCATAATCAGGAGTCGATCATGAATGACTGGCAACCCAAGATTACAGCCTTTCTGTGCAACTGGTGCAGTTACGGCGCGGCGGACCTTGCAGGGGTGAGCCGTTTACAATATCCCCACAATTTCAGGATCATCAGGGTCCCATGTTCGGCCCGCGTAGACCCCAAATTTATCCTGGCAGCCTTACGACACGGGGCCGACGGCGTCTGGGTATCCGGCTGACACCCCGGAGACTGCCATTACCTGGAAGGTAATTACTATGCCAGAAGGAAATTCGCCCTGCTGAAGGGGATACTGGAACATATCGGGATCGAACCCGGAAGACTGAATTTCTCATGGATATCTTCGGCTGAGGCAACCAAGTTCGTTGAAGTGGCAAAGGGCATTGCGAAAGATATTCAAGCCCTGGGCCCCGCCAGGCACTTTGTTAAAAGAAGGGCCGAGGTGGCTTGATGTACGAATACACGGAAAAGATCAGGGAGACGGCAAAACGGTTGCTCAAGGACAGAAAGGTGGATGTCTTTATCGGCTATAAAAAAGGTTCCGTTCCCATGATGAATGAACCGATCCTTATATCCGACCCTGAAAAGAGCGCCCTCCTTTTCTGGGACAGTAATTGCGGCCTCAACCTATGTAACTATCTCACCAAGAGGACCGACAGGGTAGGCATTATTGCAAACGGATGTAATTCAAGAAATATAGTCACCCACATCGTGGAAAGCCAGATCAAACGGGAACAGCTCCATATCGTAGGCATTCCATGCACCGGGATGATAGATCACCGGGCTGTAAACAGGGCCGTTAAGTTCAAAGAGATACTGGATGTGGAGGAAAGAAACGGGCGGTTCTATGTAAGGGGCAAAGGGTTTGAGGAGACATTTGATAAAGCGGCCTTCCTCCAGGAGAACTGCGCCATATGCACACATCGAAATCCGGTGGAATACGACGAGATGGTCGCAGACAGGGTTGAAGAGCAGCGGGATATCGAGCTCTTCGAAGATGTAAAAAAGATAGAAGATATGGGAAGCGATGATAAATGGGTGTTTTTCACCCGCATGATCTCATCATGTATCCGGTGCTATGCCTGCCGAAATGCATGCCCGCTTTGCTATTGCCCTACCTGTTTTGTGGATGAATCCAGTCCCCAGTGGGTTGGTAAAAGTATCGATCCCACAGATACCATGACCTTTCATATCCTGAGGGCATATCATTGCGCAGGGAGGTGCACAGACTGCGGGGCCTGTGAGCGCGTCTGTCCTGTTGGGATATCCGTAAGACAATTCACGAAAAAGCTCAATAAAGACTCACTGGAACTATTTTCATGGGAAGCGGGCCTTAGCCTCGAGCAGAGGCCGCCGCTGGATGTATATAAGTTGGACGATTATTACGATTTTATAAAATAGGGCAATGTCCGAATGATAAATATTTTAGTAATGTTCAAAAGCATATGCATTCTCAACTTTGTCCTATGCAGATATGTCCCACGGGGATCTCTTTTCAGAGGCAAAGAAATGATTTGCAAGGAATCGGCATAAGGATGTCGTCAGGCGGGCGACGAAGTTCCGGATAGATAGCTACCCCTCCTTTGTGGTTAATTTGCTGGAAGCCCCGGTTGACAAGCCATTCGGCGGGCTCACGGCC
This sequence comes from uncultured delta proteobacterium, assembly GCA_963776085.1. Lineage (GTDB taxonomy): Bacteria > Desulfobacterota > DSM-4660 > Desulfatiglandales > HGW-15 > CAVZMS01. Next base: position 7,872 of record CAVZMS010000028.1, on the reverse strand, counting down.
CTGAGCAACGTCGAAGGGCTCCGCCCGCCTTTGCTACGAGTTATGCCAAATGCCGGGCACTGTACGATTTCGCCTCTGAAAAGAGACCCCCGTGGGACATCCCTTGTTAATATATATTTTAAATTGTTTTACATTATCCGTGCATATACTTTTGAACATTGCTAGTGTCTTGATGATATAAATCAGGTAGATATTATGACGATAAAGATATTCACCGGAGAAGAGTGGATCGAGGCCCTGCGGGCAATGGGTGACTCATATATGATCTTCGTCCCTGTCAGGGAGGGGGATTTTCATAATTTCATGCCTCTTGAACAAGTGACCATACCTGACTTTGATCTCCAGAACACCAGGCTTTCTCCTAAATCAATAATATATCCTCAATCCGAACGGTTGTTTGAATGCCCTTCAGCTATGGGAGACCCTGAAACCGGCCTCCTGAAAGAAGCCCCGAAGGAGTATCCTCCACAGGCTATAGTAGGGATCAGGCCATGCGATGCCCATGCATTTCAGATCGTAAAACGCAATTTTGACAACCCGGAATACAGCGACCCATGGTGGGTGCGGCGTTTTGAATCGACGCTGCTAGTTGGTCTCGGCTGTAGTGAGCCCTGCCCCACCTGTTTCTGCACCTCTGTCGGAGGCGGGCCGTTTGACGAAAAAAGGCTTGATGTGCTCCTCTACATCCTGGGTGACGGTTTCCTTGCCAAAAGCATTAATGAAAAAGGAGATCAGTTTATAGAAAAAACAACCAAGGGAAGGCCGGCTAGTGAATCAGAATTGAAAGCGGCCGCGGCCCTCAGGCTATCAGCCCAGGAAAAGATGAGATCAGATGTCTCTGTCGAGAGGCTGCGTGAAAAGGCCGTCAATGAACTTTTTGAGGCGCCCTTCTGGGAGGAGGTCGCATTCGCGTGTATTAATTGCGGCACCTGCACCTTTCTTTGTCCCACATGCTGGTGTTTTGATATCCAGGACGAGATCTCAGGAAAGCATATTGACAGGATAAGAAACTGGGATTCCTGCATGTACCCGCTCTTCACGCTTGAGGCGTCCGGCCATAATCCGAGGGAAAAGAAGACTCAACGCGTGCGCCAGCGTTTCATGCATAAACTCAAATATTACGTGGATAGATTTCAATAACGGCGTTCAATGTTCCGGTTGCGGCAGGTGTGTCCGTTACTGCCCTGTCAACATAGATATCAGGCATGTGGCCAGGCTGATGAATGAATATAATGCTTAATGACCGATGACCGCACACCGATTACCAATGATCAATATTCAATGTTAAATGTTAAATGATCAATAATAAATGTTCTAGGGGGTTTCAATTGGAAAATCCGTATCTGCCTTATCCCGTTCGTATAGATGAGATAATAACCGAGACCGAGGATAAAAATCTTAAGACCTTCAGGTTTGTCTTTATAAATCCGGAGGATGAAAATAGATTCTCCTATACACCGGGGCAATTCGCCGAGCTCTCTATTGCAGGTAAGGGAGAGATCCCCATCGGCATAGCCTCCTCACCTACGGAAAAAGGATTTGTAAAATTCACCGTGAATAACGTCGGGCTGGTAACCACGCACTTGCACAACATGAACGTGGGTGAGATCATGGGCATCCGAGGGCCTTTGGGTAATTTCTATCCCTGGGACGAGATGGAAGGCAAGAATGTAGTGATCATAGGCGGCGGCTTTGCCTTCACAACATTAAGGTCAAGTATCATCTATATGCTCCATCCCGACAACAGGCCAAAATTCAGGGACATTATCGTCGTCTATGGCGCCAGAAGCCCGGGCATGCTGCTATATAAAGACGAGCTCGCGGAATGGGAGCAAAGAGACGATATAAAGATGCATATAACCGTTGACGCCACGGATGATCCCGGCTGGAAGTATAATGTAGGTTTCGTCCCCTCGATCACAGGCGAGAAGATCACAAGCTCCGATAACGCGATCGCTATTGTATGCGGCCCCCCCATAATGATCAAATTCACACAGCCGGTACTTGAAAAACTGGGCTTCCCTCCTGAAAGGATCATCCTTTCCCTGGAGATGAGGATGAAATGCGGGATAGGCATGTGCGGGAGGTGCAATATCGGAGATAAGTACGTGTGCAAGGACGGCCCTGTATTCTCGCTCGCCCAGCTCAAGAACCTGCCTCCTGAATATTAATAGGGCTGTGAGAAGGGGACGTCCATTGAGAAGGGGACGTCCATGAAACTATAACTTCATTTCTTAAAATAATTCAAGATTCATCTCTTTTACAATTTTTTCCCCTCTCAAAACCGACTTGCTTACGCCTGGTTGGGTGATGTTTAACCTTTTTGCCAAGGCTGATGCAGTTTCGCCCAATTCTCGCACGGCCCAATAACAGAATACACTCCTCGGTTTTATAAGTCTCTTATATTTACCGGGTATAAATATATCCTCCGGCGCCACACCGAATATCTCTCCAACACGTTCAGCCAAAACATCAAGATCGTAACCACGGTATTTCAGCTCGTATTTCCTTTCAAAACGCTCAGACGATTCCTTAAGAGCATCCAAAACAAATTGACTATCTCCAAGAATGCGCTCATCGCCTTTAAGTCTCTTCTCTCCTTTTTCCAGCTTTCTAGCCTCGGACCACCCGCCAAGGCTCCTGATAAGACCTCCTCCCACAAGATCCGGCCGCCGTCCATTCTCTATCCCTTTGAAAACATATTCCTTATATAACTTTCGAGCACTTTCCCTATTCTTGTTGAAATACCCGAGTACGTAATCCGCATCCTGCCAATCGTTTCTTTTGCCCCCAAGTATATAACCGTGACCACAATATTTATACCTACCCAGGCCTGGATAGTCTTCGACCAGTTTTGCCCTTAAAGGATTGAGATGAATATACCGCACCAGTTCAGCAAAATATGGATCTTCCTGGCAAAGTATGGATTTGTATCTGTTTTGGAAAAGCTGGCCATGTCGGTTATGGCGACGGTTAAAGGTAACGGCATACCCGGTTAACAGTCTTCGCATAACAGTGGCTATCGGATAATTCCCGGTTCTGAGAAGGAGATGGACATGATTGTCGAGAAAGGACCATGCGTAGCAGGATGTGGATGTGTCTTTTAGAATATTACTGAGACGTTCGACAAAATTGTCTCTGTCTTTATTGTCTCTAAATATCCTTTTTCGCTCTATTCCCCTCACCATTACATGGTTCAGGGCACCGGGAGCATCTACTCTGGCTTTTCGTGGCATAGAAGAAAGGATATCAAACAGAAAATATCATGTCAAGTTATTATTTCATGGACGTCCCTATTTTTCTCGTTTGATGATTCATTCCCGCTAAAGTCGGCATCTTCGACTGGTTCCAGAATCGAGGGGATCAATCCATCCTGATCGCTTATTTTAGGCTTGCCTCGCGCCACATTGCTGTAATAGCCGTAATACCTGATCATTTGCTCCCCTTTGTTCGGGACATGAGAACACATAGCGGCCAGCCATTCAAGGGCATCAAAGGTTTTTTCCTTTTTAGCCGTATTAATATTTTCAAGAGCGCCAAACCGCCGGAATCACTGTCTCCCTACCTATACATAACATAATCCGTATTTTCTATTGATAATATATTATCGAAGGCTACCGATTTAGGGATTTCAGGTATCTGAAGCCAGAAAGGGCGTCGAAAACGAAGATATATGTCGTTACAGATTTAGAGTATGTGTAGACCTTCCCTTTATCCTGCATCACCAGTTCACCCATCTTTATGTACAATACGTCTTCACTTCCACAACTCAACTGCAGCCACTCACCTCTCTTTTTTGATACATCTTTCATCATCTTCGCAACTGCTGAGTTTGAAACTTCCGTATCCGTTGCCTGCCAGCTATCTATATCCCCATGCCCAACCAGCACAATACTCTGGCAGTCCTTATCTTTAATGACCTCCTCAAGGTCATGGCTCTTTGCCCGAAAAAACCATTTCACCTTCATGTTTCTGTTGTTGAAGTAGTACGTCCAGGGAATGTAGGATCCGAGAAAGGCGCATGGAGATGCCCAGTAATCATATTGCCAGAATGCATAGTCGGAAAGGAGTACCGCAGCATACTCATTATTCTTTATATTCACATTGCGTATCGTTGTAATAATCCCGACGCAAATATAAATTAAAAGCAATGGAAGGATAATCCTCCTAAAAAGGAATCTGATCCGTTCTTTTGTGAAAAATGGCTTCCCCGATAGCATAATCACCAGTCAGCAATTCTTAAAATGGAAAATATTTGAGTCTTACCAACCTGGAATGATTGATTCCTATGTCCCTCTCGACTGGTTGCAGGAAGAAGAAATTTAATCTGTAGTCCTCCATGTCTTTGTGCGTGAGCTATACAAGCGTTTATTGGGAAGTAAAGAGGTATAGCGACCAATTGTGTACTCCCCAGAGGTGTCGACATAATATGCGGCTCTGGGTAAGGTATCGAGATACGCGGGAATCAGTGCTTCAAGTTTGTCGGGGTAACAGTTATTTACGGTCTTGTACTTTTCAAGGGCGACAATTACAGGAGCCAAATCGGCCTCAACCTTGGCTCGATTAGTTATATCCCAATATCCCAACATTCCCATCATTCCCAAAATATAAATCAAGAATGTCACAAAGATCGGATAAATCAATGTTCCTAACATTCTGACGACTTTTGAATAGCGTTTTATTTCAACAGCGGGATTAATAGACTTTATAATTTTTATCAGTTCATCCCACTCCCTTATATTTATTGCGTCTACAGATTTTTTTTTGGATTTGAAACGGGTAAAGAAACCCCCGTATATATCTCTTACAGAGGTTAAGTCTCCCACATTCACCTTGACGGTACGCAGGGGGGCTTTAAAGGTGAGTTGCTTGTGATCAACGACTATCTCATAAGGTCGACGAAGAAATCGTAACCAAATGATGGCCAATAAAAACACGGGTACCCACAAAGCCGGGCCTATTATTTCCGGTGATCTCAAGATCAGTGGCACTGTCAGAAAGATCCATAACAGTGTCGGTAGGAATGGGATCAAAGCACTACGAAGGATCGAAACTTTTGGAATTGGGAAGCTTTTACTCTCATCCGTCAGCGACACTTTTTCGCTACCGAAAGTATCACTATCTTTTTGAAATTCTTTCCCCTCCTTGTGTTGTTGTCCGGCGACATCTTTCAATCCCTCGTCTCCATTCTTTATCTTGCCGTATAAGATGCCACACCGGGGACATTCTGTAGCTGGAACGATCCCCTCATCCTTTGGCTGTCTTTCATAACCGCAATTCAAGCACTTATTCATATTGATGTACTCCATAAAAGGAAACCCCAGCACTCTTTTCTGAGACACAGGGTTCGAGGTCATCCATCCATAGCACCCTCACAGTTTAGGTTTAAGGGCTCAAGTGGCGATTGCTATCTATTGGAAATTACCTATATTAAATAAAGCTTGGATGTCAAGGTCTTTTATGGTTTTGAAGATTTTGGAAAGGCAGTGCACGTGATGATGAATACCACTTGGAAGAGCGCATGGATTTGCCGATTTTGAAATTCAACAGTTCAGAAAACTTGCCAAGCTCTCACCCCTACTATCAAATCGACTATGGCCTTATTATCATTCTGAAAATTACAGTCCCCGTCAACTTCACTGTATTTACTATGAAAGGCCATTTTTATCATCAATAGCTGAATGATAATAACCGGATAAAAACCTAAATCGGAGATTCCCGAAAACTTTTCAATAAGAAATATTCACAAAAATACGCAGGAGTCTGCGCTTTTTTAAATCCATTTCCACTCATCAATTCCAATATACCATTCTCAGAGCCATTCCTTTCCTCTTCCCTCCCAAATATATACCTTACCGAAGAGCTCCTTCCCTGGAGATGAGAATGAAATGCGGAATAGGCATGTGCGGGAGGTGCAATATCGGAGATAAGTACGTGTGCAAGGACGGCCCTGTATTCTCGCTCGCCCAGCTCAAGAACCTGCCTCCTGAGTATTAATCAGAATGATATTTGACTGTAGGGTACGGATTCCATAGATTAGCACAGGTTAAAAATAGGTAAAAATCCGTAGTATCTGTACTGTCTTCCGCCTTTGTAGTTATATTACTGCTGTGTATTGTTGGAAAGGCTACGGAGATTTATGGCAGGTTAAGCAGCGTGTATTTGCGGCGAAAGCCGACAGATTGCCATCGCGACGCTTTTGTCCGTTGTGGCAATGCGCGCATCCGCCACTCTCACTCTCGTGGGGGACTTCCATGCCGATCGGACCTTTCGCAACGCGCTCAAAAGGCATGGGATGGCAATCTCCACAGGAAAAGCCGGCAGGCTTTGATACCTTCCTCCTGGCATCAACCGCAAGATGCCGGATATGCGAAAATGAGACCGGATCCATTCGATTCAGTGTGATGACAATATCGGCGGCCGGCATATGACAGGCGGAGCAATCCTGAATCGACGCAGCCGCCAGCCGGCCGCGGGGTCCCTTGGTTTTGCCATCGTGGCAGGAACCGCAAGCCCGCCCCTGACGGATATCGTCCATTGCGACCTGTCAGCGTTTTGGCCGATGCAGAGGTGTGGCATTTGTTGCACGCGTATCCCGCTCCGCGGATGCCATGAGACCGGTGGCTGAATACGACCGGACCGGGCGACCCGGCCGACACGCTTGGATACGCAACAAAACCGCCATCCTTCTCCGCCGCATAGCCATTCCACTGCAGCAAAAAGACAAGAGCAAGCACTGTCACCCAGCATTGTGCAGAATATCTTTGTGAATTTCATCTCGTGCAATATCCAGGTTTCGATGCTCGCAGCAGAAAGCGATGGTCTCCCCCGCTGGCGAGCCATGTCTCTGCCTTGATGATTGCCGCAAACCGCCGAAGCTTCTGCGGCGCAGGAAGACTGTTATTTGGCTGTGGGCGTTGCTCCGTGGACGTCTCTTGATTGCTTTTTTAGCGCCGAGTCAGCGCATCGTTTCGAGCCTGGCCGACTTCCAGAAATTTACCTACCAGTATGGTGTGCGCATCGACCGGAAGCTTTTTATAATCCACTTCCGTCAGGAACTCGACCGACAGTGCTCCGCACGACCTGCTGCTTTTCCCGATCTCCCGCAAACGATACGACCGCAACAGGTGTATTGGCAGGATAGTGCCGCTTAAGCTGTTCGAAGAGCCTCGGATAGTTGAGATTCATGGTGTAGAAAATCATGCTCGTCTGTGTAGCCATCAGCTTTTCATTGATATCCTTGCGGCCCGGCCAGTCGTCCATCGTTACGATGACGGAATTTGTGTCATAGCCGAATACCGGGCTCATTTTCACAGCCGCGCTGGTGGCCTGAAAGGCGCCGATACCCGGAACGATCTCCGAAGGGAAATCCTTCGGCAGCATCTCGAGATAAAAAGTGGTGCCGTAGATCATGGGATCTCCTCCCTCCAATGCCGCCACGGTTTTCCCTGCCTCCACGGCTTTTCGTATCTTGTCCACGGCCTCCTGCCGGTGCTTGGCGTTGTTCTCAACGATGGCCCGCATGTCGGGATCCTTGATTTTCTTTGGATCCAAGCCATACCCTACCCGCGCCCCGTGAGGACAGTACATTACCTCTTTGTTGCCGATGAAGTCCTTCCAGTAATCCTTCTCGGAGGGCTGTTCCAGCAGGATGATGTCCGCCTTCTTAATGACCTCCACTCCGCGGATCGTGATGAGATCGGGCGCAGTGCCCATCCCGACAATATAGAACTTCCCGGAAGCCGCGGCGGCGGCCGATTGACGCTCAATAAGATCGCCAGAATACCCGCATATCGCAATAACCGATGCATCATTTACTTCCTTTCGCCTCAAAAATATGGATTGAATATATTTGATAACAACACGCTCGAG
>CAVZMS010000027.1:0-12371 GCA_963776085.1 uncultured delta proteobacterium | reverse complement strand
GTGCCTTTTCCCATCGGTTCTTTGTCTCGCTATCCAGAGAGGCCCAACCCATCCTGCCGCGGCATTTAGGAAATTTGGAACAGCTTAACCATGGCCCGCGCGCCCCCCGTCTTATATTGAGCCGGGCTTCACATTTAGGACACTTAAGATCGGTTAAAAGCGGCGGAACCTTTGGCGGGTTTATGAAACCTTTCTTGTCGAGATTAAGGATGCCGTCACAATCAGGATACCGAAGACAACTGAGAAATGGGCCGAAACGTCCCTTCCTTACCAGCATCGGGCCACCGCACCTCGGACAGGCGATGTCTGTCTGCTCCTGCACAACGGGATTGCCTTCCCGATCAATAGGCGAGGCATATTTGCAGGCAGGGTAAGTCGAGCAGCTTAGAAATCTTCCCTTTCGACCAAAACGATAGACCGTGCCGCTGCCGCATTGCGGGCAGGTGTGCGGGGCGGGTTGGATCTCAGCCTTGGCATGCCCCATGACCTGATATGCCTCGTCCAGGCTCTTTTTGAATGGGCCATAAAATCGCCGGAGCATCTGCACCCAATCGGCGTGCTTTTCTTCAATGTCGTCAAGCTGTTGTTCCATATCCCTGGTATAGCCCACATGAAGTATTTCGGGGAATGCCTCTACCAGTTTATCGGTAACCACCTCTCCCAGATCGGTAGCGTGGAATCGGTTTTTGATCTTTTGAACATATTTACGGGTCTGTATAACCTGGATGATCTGGGCGTAAGTACTGGGTCGGCCGATTCCTTCGGCCTCAAGTTTTTTGACAAGTGACGCCTCCGTGTACCTCGGAGGAGGAGAAGTGAAGTTCTGCACTGGATCCATCTGGATGGCGGCGAGGGCCTGTTTCTCTTTAAGGGGCGGCAGCACTGCCTCCTCTGAATTATTAGGCACACCGGCAACCTTGTAATATCCGTCAAAGATCAGTACCCGGCCTGTGGAGCGGAACAGAAGCTCTATGCCTTTAGAGAGACCTGAGATCAGGATAGTAGTGTTATCCCATTGGGCATCTTTCATCTGGGAGGCAATGAATCGTTCCCATATGATCTTGTATAGCTTGTATTGCTGATTCGTCAAAGAGGAACGAACACTATCAGGCGTTAGGCTCACATCCGTGGGACGAATTGCCTCATGCGCCTCTTGGGCAGCCTTGTTGGGAGATGAGAAATAGTTTGCCTTGGAAGGAAGATACTGATCCCCGAACCTGTCTTGAATATAGTCCCTTGCCATATTAATCGCATCGGGAGAAATATGTGTGGAATCGGTTCTCATGTAAGTGATCAGACCTACTGAACCCATTTTATCGATCGTAACGCCTTCATAAAGGGCCTGGGCTATACGCATGGTTACCTGGGTCGTAAAACCCAAATGGTTAGCAGCCGCCTGTTGAAGCGTGCTTGTAATGAACGGGGCTTGCGGCCTGTTGTTCGTGCGCCTTGTCTGAATTGACTTGACGTTCCAGTTAGGCCCTCCCTCCACATGGCCCTTTAGGATGATCATCCGCCCCGCTTTTTCGCCTGCCCCGGTATTCCTCTCCTCTACCTGAGCATCAAGTCGAAATCCGGCCAACATGGCGATCTCCAATGCTTGGCTGACATCCTCTGGTCTGAATTTCCTGTCGCCGAACTTGATCAGTTCGGCTGCAAGGCTGTTGTGCTCGAAAAGCCATTGGTTTCTTTCATTTGATGTCCGTCCGTTTGATTTCCTCTTATCCCCTTCCCCGGGGGATTGTTCCAGCCATTTTCGCCACTGTTCAGCCAATGATGAGACATTTTCCGTTGAGGCTGTGAAATATCCGATCAATCTCCAGTATTCTTCCGGTATGAATGCCTTGATTTCTCGTTCACGTTCTACAAGAAGTCGGACGGCAACCGACTGAACACGGCCGGCGCTCAATCCACCCGCAACTTTTTTCCATAACAGGGGCGAGACCTGGTATCCTACGATCCTATCGAGGATTCGTCGCGCCTGCTGAGCGTTTACTTTATCCATGTCAATCAGACGCGGATTTTGAAATGCCTTTTCGATCTCTTTCCTGGTTATAGCGTTAAAAACGACCCTGTTTATATTCTCCGCATTGACGTCCAGGGCCTCTGTCAGGTGCCATGCTATTGCTTCCCCTTCCCTGTCAAGGTCCGTGGCCAGCCATATCCCTGAAGCATCTTGAGCGGCCCTTTTCAATTCCTTGATCGTAGCATTCTTGCCCTTGATTATCTGATAAGTGGGTCTGAAATTATTCTCCAGGTCAACCCCGGGCACAGGATCCTTAACACCTTTTGGATTTTTTCCTGGTAGGTCCCTCACATGTCCGACCGAGGCCATTACAAGGTATTCTGAGCCAAGGTACTTATTTATAGTGCGTGCCTTGGCAGGCGATTCGACGATAACAAGCTGTTTACCCTTAGTGTCAGGCAAAGCCCCGGACCGTTTACGTCGCGTTATTTGTTTTTCTTTTCCCATATAATATCTTTCTTTTAGTATCTTGCCCCAATTAGTCCACCTCCACAGAAGCCTGCTGCTGAGGACGCGATTATTTGCTTGGACTTAAACCCTATGCCCCTTAAAATCTAACGGACAAACATTTTACCCGGAAGCTGCCTGATTAATCCCTTGAGTTCCATCCTTGTGAGGATACTGGAAATCTCTTTCGGCTCCAGGTTTCCCTGCCTGGATATCTGGTCAATATGCATCGGGTAATCTCCAATCATATCAAATATGGCTTTTTCAGATTCATCCATTGGAGGGAGATCCCCCTTTTTAAATGTATCGGTCTTGGGAAGAAAAGGATAATTTAAGCCAAATTCCTCCAGCACATCATCCGAATTCTCTATTAATCTTGCCCCCTGTCTGATCAGAAAATGACAGCCGGCGCTTTTAAACGAATCAATGCTTCCTGGTACCGCAAAGACTTCTCGCCCCTGATCAAGCGCCTGAGAAGCTGTAATCAGCGAGCCGCTGTTTCTGGTCGCCTCAACAACAATTACCCCCCTGCTAAGGCCGCTGATAATTCGATTTCGTATGGGGAAATTAGTCGGAGCAGGGGGAGTGCCCATAGGAAACTCGGAGATCACCGAACCTTTCTCTACAATAAGATGATACAGCTTTTTATTGAAGGCCGGGTAGATGATATCGATACCTGTCCCTAAAACAGCGATCGTGAATCCTAGCCCAGCCAGGCACCCCCAGTGGGAGGCGGAGTCTATACCTCTTGCCATGCCGCTTACCACCCCCAAACCTCGTCTTGCCAGCCCTTGCCCGATCTTTTCGGCGGCCTTTAGACCATAGTGAGTGGCATTCCTTGATCCGACCATGGCAACAAAAGTTGTATTAGCCGGTATATCATTGCCTTTTAAGTACAAGAGCATGGGTGGATCATGAATCTCTTTAAGCGCCTTAGGGTAAAAGGGTTCGGTATAGGTGATAATTCTTGCGCCATGATCTTCTGTCTTCCTCAGTTCTTCCTGGGGATCACCCTCGTATTTCCTTTCAAGGATATCAAGGGCGCATTCTTTTCGAATGCCTTCAACACTTAATAATTCAGATATAGTCGCTTGAAAGATTCGATCAGGGTCCCCAAACCTGTCCACCAAATTTTTGCAGGCAATGTTCCCCAAACCTCGGATCATACACAAGGCTAGCCAGCTGCATCTTTTATCCGACCAAATAGGCATGATTTACAAAATCCACCGCCTAATTCATTTTTTTATTTAAGCCGGATGGCATTGGTATATCCCTGGACACCAGCAAGGTATCAGATGCAAGGCGCCGAGGAGTGACGACTGAGGCGTATAAACAATACGCCGCAAGGAGGAACGATCGAAGGCAACGCAGCAGATGATGCCTTGCTGGTGAATCAGAGATTTCCGATCCGGCTTGCGTTGTATACGGCGGGAATATAAAGCAGAGCAGACTTTAATAGTCAAGATATTTCTATTCCGGCGGTTTTTATTTGACCGGGCAATTGGCGATACTTAACAGAAAATCCGGAGTTTCAGCCCATGACAGGTCTGTAACATAGATTCCTGTGGAAAAGGGTTCAGTAGCAGATAGCACTATGGCAGTTGAGGTATCAGGTCTTGATTCCAGAATCATAATCTTCCCCAGGGGCCTATCAGGTAGGATTATATGGTTCTTAAAAAGGAGAGATCCTTCTTTACCTGGTTTGGGGTCCTTGACTATATTTGCTTCGACAACATCAAAGACATTCCCTCTATTGATGCCGTCTTTAAGGCCGAGGTCGATATAGACGATTGAATTCTGTCCCGAGCAAGCGTCAACTGACCCTTTGAAGCGACGATGTTTGCGACAAGATCCTTATTCATAGACACCGGCAGCACACATGATGAAAACGATGTATAGGGAAGGACTGAATCGTCAATACTGACGGGCTCATAGACTTCAACTACCTTTGTCTTAAAAACATTCTTTTTATCATAAAATTTTTTGCCTTGGTGGGCGAGACCAAGGCGCTCTTCAATTTTCAGTTTTCCATTTACCTGAAAGGTATACCCTAAATCCTCTCCGGTGACAGGATTCTTGAGAAGCGGGGATGATCTGCCGACAGAAAACTCATCGCCAACCTTGATATCTCTATCTTCATCAAAGATAACATACGCTATGTCGCCCTCAGCTAACATAGATATTTTCATTTTCAGATTCAAAGACTGTGCCCCATGGTATGATCTTTTCAAGGGAAAGAAAACCAAGGGCGTTTACATTAGTGAATTTACCCACATCTATACCCATTACTCCAGATTTGGGTTCCTCCTCTTTCACGGCGGGTTCCTTTTCTTTTATGGGGGGCTCCTTCTCCTCAGCTTTTACTTCGCTGACCTCTTTTACTGGCTCTTGTTCAAACAGGGTAATGATATCGCCGGGCTCTAGGAGGTGAGGATTGGTAATAAATGGATTCATCTGCCATAACTTGGGCCAAAGATTTGGATCACCATAATAATTTTCACATATGTCCCACAGGGTATCCCCCTTCTGGACCGTATGGGTGAGTTTTTGAGCCCATATCACGGATGGATCAAGGAAAAAGCATCCGGCCGCTAACAGCAACACGACTATGATATATCTCTTATTTATTTTTTTCCCCATTGCAGGCACCTTCTAGAATATATGGATTTTTTATAAACTACAATTTCCGATAATGTTTGTCAAGTAATTTTTATTCCGAGTTAGTTCAAATGATCCCATTTTACCCGGCATCCTGACATAGGATAAAGGCAGAGGGCCCTACTACTATATTGATGCCGTTATCCAATCCCACCACATAAAACTCATAAGGGGAGTCGATTCTCTCTACAATTACTCCTTTAACACCTCTATAACCCTTTTTCATCTCGATTCTGGTTCCCTGCTCAATCATATTATATAACTGCCCCTCAATCTAATCCTCCTGCACCTCCTTCAACCTTTTCTTTAAGTAGCGGCGAAGGGGCACAGGAATTATCTCTTTCTTAATTTGCGACAATCCGCAAAACCATCATCGCTCCGTAACGAAGACGGCATATTTAACGCTCCCGCTCACAGGTAAGGGCCACACAGTGGCCCGAAATCCTTGTGCAGTGGGATGTTATGTGCTTTATCCAAAAAAACAAGAATATTGATCTCTTTCTACAACATCAAGAAACTCTTCTATTGTCTTTACTTCAGGTTCAGGAGCGTAACTATGCCATTTTAAATCTGCACGTTGCCAAAAAATTTTCCATTTACGTTTTGATTTTACATATGTCGTCTTCGCGACAGATTCTTCAATTTTTACAGATGGATCATCCCACCTAGGTCTGATTTCAAATATTTCTACACTTTGCCCTTTGACACGAAAGGACAAGTCAACTTTATTTCGTATATGAGCAGGCGGTCGATGTTTTTCAACATACTCCCGAACTGTTTTCTCGATTTTCTTTTGTTCAAATTCGCTTAATGCCATAATTTATATTGCACATAACATATATATTATCCAGATGCTGGATAATTCGGGTTTATTTAAATTTGGGACATTTATATCAAAAGATTATGGGAAAAAACAAAAAAGAATAAATATATTAATAACAGATTGATAGCCTATTTTTGAGAGACATTTTAAATCTTTAAAAAAATGTAAAATTGCTACTTTTTGCCGTTATTATCAATATTATCCATGTTGCTGGATATTTTTTTTAACTTTGATAATATGAGACACTTTTAATCTAAGGGGCTGTTTATTCCCAGTTTATTTTTGTCTATTACATGTGTATATATCATCGTCGTATTGAGATCAGAGTGGCCGAGAAGAATGGTAGAGGATTACTAAGAGGTTAGTAGAGGATAGAGAAAAAATATTGATGCCTTGCCGGTTGATGAGGTTGTTAATTACCCATTGTTTTTTTAGGCTATACATGTGATAAAGAGATCATAAAAAAATTTCGGTAAGGACAGTATAGAAAATGAAAAATGAATTATACACTCAAGAACATCAGATTTTTCGCGATACCTTCAGGAAGTTTGTCGCCAAAGAGATCACCCCCAATGTCGAAAAATGGGAGGCGGACAGGGCAGTCCCCAGAGAGTTATGGCGCAAGATGGGAGAGCAGGGTTTCCTGTGCCCCTGGCTGCCTGAAGAATATGGCGGCTTGGGGCTTGGCTTTGAGTTCTGTGCCATTATTAACGAAGAGCTCACAAGAGGCGACGGATTCGGTGTTGGAGTCCCTTTACACAGCGATGTGGCAACACCCTATATCTATTCCTATGCCAAACCGGAAGTCAAGGAGCGTTGCCTTCCGGGCTGTACAACAGGTGAAAACATCTCAGCACTCGCCCTGACCGAGCCCAACGCAGGATCAGATCTTGCGGCTATCAGGACTACCGCCAAGAGAGATGGTGATTTCTATGTGATTAACGGCCAAAAGACATTCATTACCAACGGATATTTTGCGGACCTTATTGTAACGGCCGCTAAGACTGATCCCAAGGCAGGTTATAAGGGGATAAGCCTGATCCTTGTTGAAAAGGACGCCCCCGGTTTTTCACGCGGACGTAAACTGGAGAAAATGGGATATCACATGCAGGATACTGCCGAGCTTTTTTTCGAGGACTGCCGCGTACCTGCATCCAACCTGTTAGGAGAAGAAGGGGAAGGATTTAAATACATGATGGAGAATCTCCAGCAGGAAAGACTGGAGGTATCCATAAAATGTCAGACCTATGCCGAAGAGGCATTCAAGGAAGCACTGTCCTATTCCAAAGAAAGAGAGGCCTTTGGGAAACCGATCGGGCATTTTCAAAACACCGCATTCAAATTGGCTGAAATGGCAACGGAAGTCCAACTTGGCCGCACCTTTCTAGATAACCTCATCATGAGACACACCCAGGGAGAGAATATCGTCCAGGAGGTATCCATGGCGAAGTACTGGCTGGGCGAGATGGTCAACCGTGTTGCATATCAGGCAGTGCAGATTCACGGCGGCTATGGATATATGGAGGAATATCGAATCTGCAGAATCTTCCGTGATGTGAGGTCCCTTTCCATCTTTGCAGGCACAAGCGAGATCATGAAGCTTATTATCAGTCGCAACCTTGGTCTGAGGGTCTGATGGCAAAAGACTTTTACAAGATCCTCGGTGTTAAAAGAGAGGCGTCACAGGAAGATATAAAAAAGGCATATCGTAAACTTGCCAGAAAGTGGCATCCCGACATTAATACCGGCAGCAAGGAAGCGGAAGAGAAATTCAAGGAAATATCCGGGGCCTATGACTGTCTGGGAAATGAAGAGAAGCGAAAATTGTACGATGAATTTGGAGAAGAGGGCCTTCACGCTGGCTTTGACGCGGAAAAGGCCAGACAGTACAAGCAATGGGGCGCTTACCAACAGCAGGAGGCGTCCGGTGGGGCCTGGTCCGGACAGGAGTTTGGTCGATATCAGAGTTACGAGGATATATTCGGAGATCTTTTTGGCGCCGGCAGGGAAAGGAGAGGAAGGGATTTGGAACATAATATAACTATTGATCTTATGTCAGCGCTGAAAGGTTTTGAGACAGAGCTTTCCATGCAAAAAACGGAGATATGCAACGAGTGTCATGGTTCCGGTATTGACCCGAATTCTGTAATGTCTACCTGCAAAACTTGTGGGGGATCAGGACGCATAAACGTAGCCGAAGGGCCCATTCAATTCACAAAATCCTGTCCCAGCTGTCATGGTTATGGCCAGAAAGGCAAGTCCTGTTTACGATGCGGCGGCAATGGCCGCGTTCAAGCCGATGAGAAAATCAAGGTAACAATCCCGCAGGGGGTCGGAGAAGGTTCAAAGATCCGCTTGGCCGGCAAGGGAGAACCCGGCTTTAACGGGGGTCAACCAGGTGATCTCTATTTAATTATCCATGTAAAACCTCATAACCTTCTGAAAAGAGAAGGGGACAATCTTTTAATGGAAATCCCGTTAACGGTGGGGGAAGCCATTGCCGGTGCGACCATAACGGTTCCTACAATCGACGGCAAGGTTAATGTCAAAATCCCTCCTAAAAGCCAGAGCGGGCAGACTCTCAGATTAAAGGGAAAAGGGGCGGTTAACCTCAAGACAAAGAGAAGGGGCGACCTTATGGTGAAACTGATTGTCAAGGTGCCCCAGACGGATGACAGGGAGATCTTTGAAGCTGCTGAGAAGTTGAACAGGTTTTATAAAGAGGACCCCCGAAGGAATATTAGACTTTGATCTCTATTAGAGTTTGTCTCTGAAAGCTTCATTGATTTGCAGCGCCATGTCTTCCAGAATAGCATCAAACTGTTTCCTCATCTCGATCATGCGCTGTCTCATCCTGAGTATAACTTCCACTCCAGGCAGATTTACATCCATATCCTCTATTAGGATCTTCGCAAGACGCACTTTGTCCAGATCAAGGGTGGAGTAATGTCTTATGGTATAACCATCAGGGCAGGTGGAACATATAATCTCCTCTCTCTCCAGTTCCTCAATTAGACGTTCGTCAACCTGAAATCTATCCATGACCTCGGTAATAGACCAATATTCTTTTGCCATATAACTGCACTCCTTCCCCGCCTCAAGGATGATGTTAGCCTACCCGCGTCGGATGATTACGGCACAAGCCAAACGGCCCTATTGGCAATATTGGCAAGCACAAACCTGGAGACGCCTCCTAAAAATAAAGAATCATCAGCGCCCCTTCTGCCGACAACAACAGTGCCAAAGTTGCCCTTTTTTACTTCATCTACTATGCTTTTCCCTATACTTATCGTGCTGGTGACCTGTTTAATATCTATTTGACTCTTTTTTAATCCCGCTTCTTTAACCTTCTGTTGAGCATGGGCATAGAATTCATCAATACATCGTTTATCACCTTGAGTTATTACCTCCTCCAGGAGATCTTCCTTGTCGTCAAACTCAATCTCACAATAGTCCCTGAATCTGGGAATAACATGCAACAAAGTTATCCGAATATCCGGGTTTTCTCCAACCATAAAGATTACATGATCCATCGCGCGAAGTGCGCTTTCAGAACCGTCTACTGCAACCATTATTTTCAACGATTTAACATCTCCACTAACAGCCCAGACAGGGGTGACGCTCGTGTGTTCCAGCACACTGTTTGTTACACTTCCCATAAACACTTCGGCCAGCCTGGAAATCCCCCTTCTACCCGCTACTATAGCGTCACAAAGGGACTTTCTGCCATAATCAAGAATGGCCTTTGCCGTGCCTCTAACTACCGGTCGACTGACCGTTTCAATCTGGTTTTCATCCACACCTAACTTCATCATGATGGATTTGGCATTATTAAGGATCCGTATCGAATTTTCATAATTCCTGGTAGTAACCTCTTTTAACAAGGATCTTGCCTTATCGCCGGCCATGGTGTCCTCAAGAATAAATTCTGATATTTTAGGATGTATGTTAAGCAGGGTGTAATTAAGATCCTTTATAACCGATTCCATTTTAACGGTATATTCGATCGCCTTTCTTGAATATATGGAACCGTCAACAGCAACCAAAATCTTTTTTTTCATAGGATATGCCCCTCCCCATTCACGATGATTACATTGCCATATCCTTATCGCGTGCAAGGATAATCATATTGAAGGTACAGAATGTTATGATAATGTGTCAATATAAATAATGGTTCACGGAAACATGGATACCGTCAACTCTCGGCTATATTTCACCATCCTGTTTCTCCGGCTTCAAAGGCAGAGACAGCCGCCCCGAACATCGCGGCCCTGTCGTTAAGTATGACATAAACGGGAATCTTTTCCATAAGACCTCTAAACCTGCCCTTGTTCGTGAATGACGCCATAAAGATATCTTCCTTAAGTTTGGGCAAAATCTTCGGAGGTATCCCGCCGCCGAGGTAAACGCCGCCGGTAGTCATTCCGGTGAGGGCGAGGTTTCCAGCAACGGAGCCGAGGATAGAAACAAAAATGTCCAGACTCTTTTCACATAACGGCTGTCTTCTATTCAAAGCGGATTCCGTGATTGCTTTGGCTGGTTCCATTTCTCTGATCTTTTCGGCAAGCCAATTAGGTTCCCTGTAAGTGCCCGAATCCTTAAGCCACGAATAGATATTGAAAAGCCCAGGACCCGAAAGGATCCTTTCAATGCTCACATGCCCGTATCGCCTTCGAAGGTATCGCCATAATCCGACCTCTGTCTCGTTGTTTGATGGAAAGTCTACGTGTCCCCCTTCCGAGGGGACAGGGGTGTATTCCCCCTTATTATTAAAAACGAGCAATGCCTCTCCCAGGCCTGTTCCCGGCGCAATCAGGGCGATGTTCTTCCCCCCTCCGGCCCTAGCCTTGTTCAAGATAAAAAGTTCCTTCCTTGTTAGGTATGGAATAATATGAGCCGTGGCCGTCAGATCATTCATCAACCGGACATATTTGAATCCAAAACGCCTCTTTATTCGAATTTCATGGATATCCCAGGGGAGATTGGTCGTTTTACATCGACCTTTTTGCACCGGACCTGCGACACCAAAGCAGGCCCCTGTAACAGGTAACGGATGAATCTTGAAAAAACGTTCAAGAATATTTTCAAGATTAGAGGCTTCACTGCTGGAATATGTTTCAGTTACCCTCAGTATAGGACGTCTTTTCTCTTTTATGAAAAGGCCCAAATTTGTTTTGGTCCCGCCTATGTCACCTGCAAGTACGAAACTGCTGACTCCGGAATGAACCATCCGCAAAATCTCTCCTTGAAACAATATGGCCGCGATTTGATCAATGCCCATGGCCGGAAGGATTGATACAGACCGCAATTTGAGGTTTTGAGCGTATGAATATATTAAATGTTAAACGAAATATCAATAACGTTTATTTAAAGTTAACCCTTGCCGCTAGATCTCTAATGGACAGAGTACATCCTTCTCACAAACCGGCCCAAAATTTGAGGCCTTTTTTTGAGTATTGATAAATTTGAGGGATTATTTCGGATCTTGATTCTATTGAATGCCGCGCTTTGAGGCCTTCAACGGATTTATTTTTTCATTCGTTTTCACGTTGGCGACCTTCACATGCGTGGCCATATTGCAGTTCCCACGTCGCCATTTTATGGCCGGTTCCGGAAAGCTTATGCAATATTTGCCGGCAGGAAACTCCTGAACCTTCTGACATCCTTCGCACTGTTCTACAATCAGGTGACAGGCGCCCCCGTTAAACTGACACCCATCCCTGTTCATGAAGAAACATTCAATTCCTGGCTTTACGCTTGTACAAACCATGGCTATCACATCCTTTCTATATGGATTGAAAAATTAAAATTTTTCTTTATTTCCCAATCGAATCAAATTGTCAAGAAAAATAAATATTATAATGAGCCTATACTTTGACAAGATAATCAATGCGATTTATTATCACATTATTATTTTATCCATAATAGTCTTTCCCATATGTCTAATCCCGTAAGAACACTATTATGAATTTCTGGCAAATATTTTGGGATACACAAAGTATAATTATGAAAAAACAAACAAGAATATTCAGCTATATCTGCCTCGCGATTTTTCCAATTTTTATCGGATGTTCTATACCAAAAGCATATGATAATGATGAGACCTTCAAATATCGGGTTTCAAACGCTTATCCCCATGATTCGGAGTCCCAGACAGAAGGTCTGATTTACATGGAAGGATTCATTTATGAAGGCACCGGACCTTGTCTCAATGGTCCATCCGGTCTGCGAAGGGTGGAGATAGAAACCGGGAAGGTCATAAAAATCCATGAACTGCCGGAGCCATTGTTCGGCGAAGGAATCACCATATACGGCGACAGGATCATACAACTGACCTATACGTCAAAAACCGGCTTTGTTTATGATAAGCAAAGCCTTGAACCGATGGGCGAGTTTCATTATCTGACAGAGGAAAGC
>CAVZMS010000026.1:0-14996 GCA_963776085.1 uncultured delta proteobacterium | reverse complement strand
GGTGATAAAATACCGCAGGTTTTAAATGGATATGGGATAAATATTCTTTCCACATCAAAAGGGGTAATGACTGACAGACAGGCAAGAAAGCTGGGAATCGGAGGGGAAATCATCTGTTCAATCTGGTAGAACAAAGTCCAGTAGCCATAATACTGAGTTATTTTAATGATCATATGTTACGATCCTTTAAATGGGAGGTCTTAAATGTCACGTATAGGCAAAATGCCTATCCCTATTCCGAAAGAAGTTAAGGTTGACCTAAATGGTGACCTTTTAACTGTTAAGGGACCCAAGGGCGAACTCAGGTGTAATATTCACCCTAAAGTAAATATAAATATAGAAAATGGTCAAATTTTAGTTACTGTAAATGATGAGGATAAGGGGTCTAAATCTTGCCATGGGCTTTTTAGGGCCTTGATAGCAAATATGGTTAAGGGAGTAAGCAAGGGTTTCGAAAGGGTCCTTGAGATAGTGGGGGTTGGCTATAGGGCGGAATTATCAGGCAGAACAGCTACCTTACATCTTGGATACTCCCATCCCGTTGTTTTTGAGTTGCCTGATGGTATAAATGCCGAGATTGAAAAGACAAAGATTACATTGAGCGGAATAGATAAAGAACTGCTAGGGAGGACTGCTGCAAAGATCAGAAGTTTCAGAAAACCTGAACCTTACAAAGGGAAAGGTATAAGATATGCGGAGGAGATCATCAGACGGAAAGCAGGCAAGACCGGGGCCAGAGAATAGAACAAAGGGGTATTGGAGTTAATTCTTAATAAGGTTAAAATCATGGGAGTCATAAGCAGAGCCGAAGCAAGACAAAAGAGGAAGAAAAGGTTTAGGGGAAAACTCAGTGGTACAATCGAAAGACCAAGGCTAACTGTTTTCAGGAGTTCGAAAAATATATATGCCCAGATTATCGATGACAGTATTTCAAAAACCCTGGTGGATGCATCCTCATTGTCAAGAGATATAAGATCTCAGATTAGTGGAAAGGGTAGCAACAAAGAAGGTGCTTCAATAATCGGGAAACTTATTGCGGAAAGGTCTTTGGAAAAGGGGATAAAAAAGGTTGTTTTTGATAGAAACGGTTTCTTGTATCATGGTCGTGTAAAAGCCCTTGCAGAGTCAGCGAGGGAGCACGGTTTAGAATTTTAATAACCATTTCCCATATTGAATACGAGATTTTCCAGCAATAAAGCTATCAAGGAGATGTACATTGTATAAAGAAGAGGGCGAAGTTGAATTAATTGAAAAGGTTGTTCATATTAATCGAGTTGCCAAGGTGGTTAAAGGTGGCCGCCGATTCAGCTTCAGTGCTATCGTCATTGTTGGCGACAAAAAGGGCATGGTTGGCGGCGGTTTGGGAAAGGCTAACGAGGTCCCGGAAGCTATCAGGAAAGGCGTTGAGAAAGCCAGGAAGAGTATGAAACCCGTAAGTATTGTCGATGGCACGATCCCTCATGAAGTTACAGGGAAATGGGGAGCAGCTCGTGTCCTGATAAAACCTGCAGGACCTGGAACCGGGATTATAGCAGGTGGGGCGGTCAGAGCCGTATTGGAGGCAGCCGGTATTCAGAATATTTTAACTAAATGTCTCGGCTCACATAATCCCCATAACCTTGTAAAGGCAACTATTAGGGGATTACGTTCCCTAAAAAATCCTGAAGAAATTGCCAGGCGCAGAGGAAAGAGTCTTCAAGAATTATTTAGCTAGATGATATTATTTATTATTACCTATTAAGAGTTTTGAACATGGCTGATAACATACACGTGACCCTTGTGAAGAGCAGTATTGGAAAAAATAAAAAAGTTCGTCAGACTTTGAAGGGCCTGGGTTTAAATAAGTTAAATAAAACAGTAAGTCTTAAAAATACGCCAGCTATAAGAGGAATGATAAATAAGGTTTCCTTTATGGTTAAGGTTGATATTTAGTCAAGGGGGTAATAATGAGGCTCAATGACCTTTCCCCGATGAAAGGCTCAGTAAAAAAAAGGAAAAGAGTCGGCAGGGGGCCTGGTTCGGGGCATGGCAAAACCTCCTGCCGTGGACATAAAGGACAAAAGGCCCGCTCAGGCGCAAGAATTCGTCCCGGCTTTGAGGGCGGCCAGATGCCCTTGCAGAGAAGACTTCCCAAGAGAGGCTTTACAAATATATTTAAAAAAGAATACGAACTGATAAATATAAATGATCTGAAAGGGTTTGGTCCGGATTCAATCCTTGATATTAATGTCATGAAGAATGCGGGGCTTATAAGGGGCGCAAAAAGCGGTGTAAAACTTCTTGGTGTTGGAGAAATCTCCCATCCTCTAGCGATTAAAGTACACAAAGTGAGCAAAAAGGCAAGAGAGAAGGTTGAGGCCGCAGGCGGAAAAGTAGATTTAATCTGACTAAAGTCGTTTTTTTAAACAGAACGGAGATAGGTACAATTGATTGGCGGCTTTCAAAATATTTCCAAGATTCCTGAACTGAAAAAAAGGATATTTTTTGCTCTCTGTATGCTGGCTGTTTACAGATTGGGATGCCATATCCCGACCCCTGGCATTGACGGTACGGCATTGTCCGCATATTTCAGTTCAAAACAGGGAACCCTGTTCGGCCTTGTCGATTTGTTTTCAGGTGGCGCACTTAGCCGAATGTCTGTGATGGCGCTGGGTATCATGCCCTATATCAGCGCTTCAATTATCCTGGAGCTTCTTAGCGTTGTAGTGCCATACCTTGAAAAATTGAAAAAGGAAGGCGAGCAGGGCAGAAAAAAGATTGTTCAGTATACTCGTTATGGAACTGTTGTCTTAAGTGCCATTCAGGGTTTTGGTATCGCCATCGGACTGGAAAGGATGACAAGCCCTGGAGGAGCAATGATTGTACCTGAAGGAGGGTGGGGTTTCAGGCTGCTTGCGGTTATTACCCTTACGGCGGGTACTGCATTTTTAATGTGGCTGGGAGAACAGATCACGGAGAGAGGCATTGGTAACGGAATATCCCTGATCATATTTGCAGGCATAGTGGCAAGGTTTTTCCCTGGGGTATTTAAGACTATTGAATTGATAAGGATCGACCAAATCGAGTATCTTTCTTATGCTTATTATTGTCGTTTTAATGATTGCTGTAGTGGGGTTCATAGTCTTTGTAGAGAGGGGTCAGAGACGAATACCCGTTCAATATGCCAAAAGGGTTGTGGGAAGAAGGATGTATGGGGGACAAAGCACACATCTGCCTCTGAAGATTAATACATCAGGGGTGATTCCTCCTATATTCGCCTCTTCTATCATTATGTTTCCAACTACTATCGCTAGTTTTATAGACATCAGTAATATACCATGGCTTCAATACATTGTTAGTTCTCTGAACCGTGGACAAATCGTTTATAATTTAGTCTATGTCGTATTTATAATTTTTTTCTGCTTCTTTTATACGGCTGTTCATTTCAACCCTGTGGATGTGGCCGATAATATGAAAAAATATGGTGGGTTTATCCCGGGTATCAGGCCGGGGAAAAACACTGCAGAATATATTGACCGGGTTCTGACTCGTATAACCTTTAGTGGGGCCATCTATGTATCCGCTGTGTGTGTCTTGCCGCAGATCCTGAGCTATAAACTTAATGTCCCTTTCTATTTCGGAGGGACCAGTCTATTGATAGTTGTCGGAGTTGCCATGGATACTGCCAGCCAGATCGAGTCCCATATGTTGACAAGGCATTATGAAGGCTTTATGAAAAAAGGATTAGGACGGATACGATAATTCGAGAAGGACAATAGAGTAGTTGATGGTCAGATGATTTTGGTTTAGGAGATAGTACCTATTATGAAAGTTAGAGCTTCAGTCAAAAAAATGTGCAACAAATGCAAGATAATAAAACGAAGAGGCATTATTCGTGTAATCTGTGATAACCCCAGGCACAAGCAGAGACAAGGTTAATAAGATATTTATTAATAAGAAAATAAAAAGGGAGTTAGAGATTGGCCAGAATAGCAGGTGTTGATTTACCAAGGAATAAAAGGATTGAGATAGCATTGACTTATATCTATGGGATCGGAAGAAGTCGTTCTCAGAAGATATTAACAGATGCTGGGGTGGATTGGAATATTAAATCAGATCAACTGACTGAAGGCCAGATAACCAGTATCAGAGATATCATAGATGAAAAATATAAGGTTGAGGGTGATCTCAGGCGTCAAGTATCCATGAATATCAAGAGATTAATGGATCTCGGTTTATATCGCGGATTGAGGCATAGAAGGGGATTACCTGTGAGAGGTCAAAGGACAAGTACCAATGCCAGGACTAGGAAAGGACCTCGAAGGTCCATTATGGGGAAACGAAAAAAAACAGAGATATAAGGAAGAACTATGGCTAAGCGAGTTAGGAAGGGACAAAAAGCCAAGAAAGAGAAAAAGGCTGTTGCTTCGGGAATTGTTCATATCCATTCTACTTTTAATAACACGCTAATAACTATTACCGATAATGATGGAAATGTAATTGCCTCATCAAGTGCCGGTAGACATGGATTTAAAGGATCAAGAAAGAGCACTCCGTTCGCCGCACAAATGGCGGCCCAGGGTGCTTTGAAACAGGCTATGGAACAGGGATTTAAAACAGCTGAGGTAAGAGTTAAGGGACCTGGGGTCGGAAGAGAGGCTGCTCTAAGGGCTCTTCAAGTGGAGGGATTTACTGTCAGTGTAATAAGGGATGTTACTCCGATCCCTCATAATGGATGCCGTCCTCCCAAAAGACGGAGAGTTTGATTCAATAATCATTGAACATTGATCAATGAAATAAAAGGAGGCTCTGACTTGGGCAGATATTCCGGTTCATCATGCAGGCTATGCCGGCGGGAAAATATAAAACTCTTTCTAAAGGGAGACCGTTGCTACGGAGATAAATGCGCTTTTGAAAGAAGGCCTTATGCGCCTGGTCAACACGGTCAAAGGCGTAGCGGAAAGATTTCTGATTATCAATTACAATTGAGAGAGAAGCAAAAAGTAAAAAGGATCTATGGAGCGTTGGAAGGACAGTTCAGACGATATTATTACCAAGCTGAAAAAGAAAAAGGAATTACAGGAACAAACCTTCTGCTCTTGCTTGAATGCAGGCTGGATAATATAGTCTATAGAATGGGCTTCTCATCTTCCAGGAAGCAGGCGAGACAGCTTGTCAGACAAAATCATTTTTTAGTAAACGGCGGAAAGGTAAATATTCCCTCTTATCAGGTAAAGCCAGGAGATATTATTGAAGTCAAAGAGAGTAGTAGAAAGGTTAAGATTATTTTGGATGCTTTGGAGACAGTCGTAAGGAGAGGTATTCCAAGTTGGATAGATATAGAAAAAGAAAAGTTCAGAGGAACCTTAACGGCTATCCCCAACAGGGAAGACCTGACTATGCCAATACAAGAACAGCTCATAATTGAGTTATATTCCAAATAGGGCATGAGGATATTTTTTTATCTTAAACCATATGGAACATAGTGGAGGTACTTTTTTGGGAGATCTTAAATCAAGAAACTGGCGAGAGTTAATAAAACCTAAAAGTATCACAATGGATGAGGAAGAGCATTCGATTTTTTACGGGAAATTCGTATGTGAACCTCTTGAAAGAGGATTCGGTATAACTATCGGAAATTCTTTGAGGCGCATTCTTCTGTCGTCATTACAGGGAGCGGCAATTGTATCAGTAAAGTTCGATGATGTTCTTCATGAATTTTCCGCAATCCCTGGAGTGATGGAAGATGTTACTGAGATTATCCTCAATCTGAAAGAAATTAATCTAAAGTTGATAGATACAGAAGAGGCGGTGATCCATTTAAACAAGGAAGGGGAAGGAATCGTTAAAGCGGGAGATATTGAGAAAAACGAGTCAGTCGAAGTATTAAATCCTGAACAACCGATTGCAACACTGACTAATAAAGGCAAACTGAATATGGAAATGATAGTCAGGATGGGGAAAGGATATGTCCCAGCGGAGAAAGACACCGGGGCCAATCATCCAATCGGTGTTATTCTTCTTGATGCCAGCTATTCACCTATTAAAAAGGTAAACTATATAGTAACTAATGCCAGGGTCGGTCAGATCACGGATTATGATAAACTGACGATAGAGGTTTGGACAGATGGGAGCGTATTACCTGAAGAAGCGATAGCCTATTCCGCAAAGATTCTTAAAGAGCAGATGACCCCTTTCATTAATTTTAAAGAAGAGCCGGAGCCTGAAGAAGAAGAAGAAGAAGAAAGCACAAAGCTGAACGAGAATCTATTTAGGCCGGTATCAGAGCTTGAGCTATCAGTTCGATCGGCCAATTGTCTAAAGAATGCCGAGATCACCATGATAGGGGAACTTGTTCAAAAGACGGAATCCGAGATGTTGAAAACAAAAAATTTCGGTAGAAAATCCTTGAATGAGATAAAGACGATACTTTCGGAAATGGGTCTATCATTGGGAATGAAGCTCGAAAATTTTCCTCCGAGCGATTCAGCAGAAGAAGTTAGTGAAAAAGTAAAAGAAGAGGATTCAGATAAATGAGGCATCAAAAGACAGGAAGGAATCTGGGACGTGATTCAAGTCACAGAAAGGCCATGCTTAGGAATATGGTAACCTCCCTTTTCAAACATGAGCAATTAGAAACGACCAATGCAAAAGCAAAGGAATTAAGACCAGTGGCGGAAAAAATGATAACGCTGGCAAAAAGAGGGGATCTGCATGCCAGACGCACGGCTCTGGCTTATATAAAGGATAAACCAGTAACACACAGACTTTTTGATGAATTAAAGGAACGTTATCTTGATCGGCATGGAGGGTATACCAGGATTATAAAAAAGGGTAACCGTAAAGGAGATGGGGCTCCTATCTCTATTATTCAGCTTTTACCCGTTGATGAAGGCAAGAAAAAGGGTAAGACTAAAGACAAGACAAAAGAAAAGGCTAAAGACAAGACAAAAGAAAAGGCTAAAGACAAGACAAAAGACAAGCTAAGACAAGGCTAAAGACAAGGCTAAAGACAAGACTAAAGACAAGACAAAAGACTCAGCTTCTTTATCTGAATCGTGATCTGTACCGATTAAATATGAGCGAATAAATAATGGCTTAGATAAGATATGACCTTGTTGAATAGTCTTAATGATTCGAAAATATATTGAGTGCCATTGTTTCCAAAAGGTTGTGAAAATCCATGTGTAACTTATATGGAGATTTTATAACTTGAACATTTGAAAATAATTTAATAATATAAGCCATTATATAATCATTTAAACCATTAGGATATGGCATATTATTTGTCCAATAATAATAGTGACCTCCTTACTGGAATCGCAGTAAGGGGGTTTTTTTTGAGAGGAGGTTTAAATGAAGGGATTTAACCATAAAGATCTTCTAGGGATGGGACAATTATCCGTCAATGATATTGAACTGATCCTGGATACGGCGGAATCATTAAAGGAGATCTCCCAGAGAGAGATAAAGAAAGTGCCAACTCTGAGAGGCAAAAGTGTGGTCAATTTTTTTTATGAACCAAGCACAAGAACCAAGACATCTTTTGAAATGGCGGCAAAAATGCTCAGTGCCGATACAGTAAGCCTTTCCTCAACAGGTAGCAGTATGGTAAAGGGAGAGACCCTTATCGACACTGCAAAAAATCTACAGGCAATGAGTCCGGACCTGATAGTTATAAGACATTCCTCAAGCGGGGCTCCTCACCTTCTGGCAAGAGAGGTTAAGGCCGGGATTATTAATGCGGGTGATGGAATAAACGAGCATCCGACACAGGCACTTCTTGATCTATATACTATCAGGGAAAAAAAGGGCAGAATCAATGGTTTAAAGGTAGCTATAATTGGGGATATTGAACACAGCAGGGTAGCACGATCGGATATAATAGGTCTTCTCAAAATGGGTGCTGATGTAACTATATCAGGCCCTCCAACCATGATCCCATTAAGGGCTGATTCCATGGGCGTTAAAGTGGTATATAATCCGGCGGAGGCGATTAAAGACAAGGACGTCATTATCGTATTGAGGATTCAGCTGGAAAGGCAGAGCAAAGTGCTGTTTCCGAGTATCAGGGAGTATTCAACTTATTTTGGCATCAATAAAGAGATTATGAGGAACGCCAAAGGGGATGCTATTATTATGCATCCGGGCCCGATAAATAGGGGAGTCGAACTGTCATCGGACGTTGCCGACGGACCTTTTTCAGTGATTCTTGACCAGGTTGCCAATGGCGTTGCCGTGCGCATGGCCCTGTTTTATCTTTTAATGGGGGGAGCAAAAAGTGACGACGTTAATTAGGGGTGGAAATGTAGTTGACCCTGTGAGAGAGAGTGTCGAGAAGCTGGATATTATTATCGAGGAAGGCAAGATATCAGAGATTTTGCCGTCCGGCAAACTCAGGGAAACAGGGCCTCAAACGGTTGTAATCGATGCATCCGGGAAGATCGTATTACCCGGCATGATAGATATGCACGTGCATCTGAGAGAACCCGGGCATGAGTATAAAGAGACAATAGCTTCAGGTTGCATGGCGGGCGCTGTGGGAGGCTTCACAGCCCTTGCCCCTATGCCCAACACGGATCCGGTGAACGATAACAGTTCCGTAACGGAGTTCATCTTAAGACAGGCGCGCAAGGCTGATATCCTGAAGGTATATCCCATAGCGGCCATCACCATGGGAAGAAAGGGCGAGATCCTTACTGAGTTCGGTGATCTCCGCAGGGCCGGGGCAGTGGGTATCACGGATGACGGTTCTCCCGTAAGCTAACAGTCAAGTCATGCGAATGGCACATTGAATACGCGAGATATCATAACCTGGCGGTTATTTCCCACTGTGAAGATATAAATCTTTCAGAAGGAGGACAGATGCATGAGGGATCTATCTCAGCCCGGATCGGCCTCAAGGGGATCCCATCGGCAAGCGAAGAGATTATGGTGGAAAGGGAGATATCCCTATCAAGGCTTACGGGGTGTCCTGTCCATATTGCCCATGTCAGCACCGCCGGTTCAGTTGAGGCGATCAGGAGGGCCAAAGAGGATGGTGTTCTCCATTACAGCCGAAACTGCGCCACATTATTTCAGTCTCGATCATAGCGCTGTTATTGGTTATAATACCAACGCGAAGGTGAATCCTCCGCTTCGAACAATAGAGGATGTAGAGGCCATAAAGAAAGGGCTTGCCGAGAATGTGCTTGATGTGATCGCTACGGACCACGCGCCTCATAGCCCGCTTGAAAAGGAGCTTGAGTTTGATAAAGCGGCCTTTGGAATTATCGGTCTTGAAACGGCCCTTCCCTTGACCCTGCAACTTGTAAGGGATGGGGTTCTGACTCTGCCCGCGGCTATTAAGAAAATGACCTATGCCCCGGCCTCCATCCTGGGAGTGAGCGGCGGCCTATTAAAGAAAGGAATGGCCGCAGACCTTGCCATTATTGATCCGGAGCAGGAATATATCCTAAAAGAAGAAGAAATAATTTCCAAGAGCAAGAACTCTCCCTTCATCGGCAAGACCCTGAAGGGCAGAAATAACCTTACTATGGTAGAGGGGCGAATTGTCTGGTCCAGAGAAGCAAAGCGTTTTAATAGTTGATGATGACAGGAGCATGAGAGAGTTCCTCGATATCCTGCTGACAAAGGAGGGTTATGAGGTCTTCCTTGCGGATTGCGGGGAAAAGGGATGCGAGATGCTGGAACAACAGCAGTTTGATCTTGTCATAACAGATATCAGGATGAAGGATATTAACGGCATCGATGTCTTGAAAAAGGCAAAACAGATAAGCCCTGACACCATGGTTGTGATGATATCGGCGTTTGCCACGGCCGATACGGCCGTTGAGGCAATGAAGGAGGGCGCATACGATTATATCCCCAAACCATTCAAGGTGAGAGAGTTTAAAAGGATCGTTAAGGAGACACTTAAAGCGAAGAAAAAGTCGCCCGCAAAGGAAGAGATAGACAAGGGGGCCTATTGTTATCACTTTGATTGCCTGATAGGTGAAAGCCCTCAGATGAGGAAGGTCTATGATCTGATTGAGCGCGTCTCGCAGACAAAAAGTAATATTCTCATTTCCGGAGAGAGCGGGACAGGCAAAGAGCTGGCAGCGCGGGCCATACATCGTCAGAGCCCTCGAAGGGATAAGCCATTCGTGGTGATAAACTGTGGGGGTATCCCTGAAAACTTGATAGAGAGTGAGTTGTTCGGCTATAAGAAGGGTGCGTTTACAGGCGCGGCGACCGATAAAGACGGTCTGTTTGATGTAGCGGATGGGGGAACGGTATTTCTTGATGAGATCGGGGAGTTAACGCCTGCCATACAGGTAAAGCTCTTAAGGGTGATTCAGGAACGCACCTTTACCGCCGTTGGAGGGACCGAGGAGAAGAGGGTGGATGTCCGGTTCATATCAGCCACCAACAAGGACCTGGAAGGCGAGGTAATTGAAAAAAGATTCAGGGAAGATCTCTATTTCCGCCTTAATGTAATCCAGATCTCAATGCCGCCTTTGAGGGATAGGGATGGAGATCTCCCCCTTTTAGGCCAATATTTTCTTGAAAAATACTCGCTGGAACTTGGCAAGGATGTAAGAAAGATATCCGCTTACGCGATGGAGATCTTGAGTCAGTATCCATTCCCAGGCAATGTGAGGGAGCTTGAGAATATAATTGAGCGGAGTGTCGCACTCGAGAGTTCCAATATAGTATTACCTGAAAGCCTGACCCTGTCAAATTTTCAGAAAGATCAATACAGAATAAAGGAAGACCGGCGTCAGACCGATTTGACCCCTGAAGGGATCGACCTTAATGATGTCATAACCAAGATTGAAAAGGAATATATACTAAAGGCCATGGAGATGGCACAATGGGTCAAACCAGAAGGCGGCTGAACTTCTCGGTATCAGCTTGAGGTCTTTAAGATACAGATTGGGAAAAAGAGGAAACAGCAAGAATAATTGGATTTGGGCTCCTTGCCGAAAATTGTAACAATAATGACAAAAAATGTAAATGCCGGCGGAATTATCTCATTCAAGGGAATGTGTGATTACTTTTAAGAAGAGAAAATAGTATTTAACTATCCAGTC
This sequence comes from uncultured delta proteobacterium, assembly GCA_963776085.1. Classification (GTDB taxonomy): domain Bacteria; phylum Desulfobacterota; class DSM-4660; order Desulfatiglandales; family HGW-15; genus CAVZMS01. The sequence goes on along the minus strand of CAVZMS010000026.1, from coordinate 3,942 downwards.
GAGGCTTCTCATTGCCAGGTCTGCGGTTTCGGTGTCACGGTACCGATCTCCGTGAAGGCGAAGCCAAGAGCAACCGTCCCCAAGACAGCTGTTGCGTCCTTGTCCTGGCCTGCCGCAAGGCCCAGCCTTGCCGGGAGGGACGAGCAAGAAGACCAGGGAAGGAGCCACCTCCTTGCCAGCCGACCGTCGCCTGGGACAATGGGAGCAAACGGCGAGCGTCCAAAGATTCCCGATCGCCTTCATAGCGACGTCGTGCGCCACCTCGGCATCAGTATGCACAAGAATATTGTTGTAAACCCAGCGATAAAGCACGTCAGCCTCCGTTACGAGTTGCGATTTGCGAGGGAGCGGACCAGATGAGCCAAATGACGGCCGTGACCGCGCCTACAAGCGGCAGGAAGAAATAAGTTGACCCTGCTCCGTACCACGGGTTAACTGGCAGGAGTGCGTCCGAATTAAGAACGAACGCGGCGAGCGGCGCGACGACGTTGATCATCCACGAGACTCCCGAAACGACGCATCCTCAGCCCGTTGTGGATGATTCCCACGGTGCCAGCCACCCATATGAGATCCGCAAGTAGGGTGAGTGCCGCGGCAATCTCCCCCTGTTGGAAGGCCGCCGTTGACGCAACGATTCCGCGCCAGGTGAAGATCACCGCCCCCACGGCCAGCGCCATAAGCAGGATGCGCGGCCATCCGTGCGTGGACGCACGAGTGTCACGGATCGGCTGGGTCTCTTCGCTCACCAATGATTCCGTTTTGAATTCCTGTGTGAGGGTGCGTACCATGGCGCTATGACTATCACTGCAGCTTCTCCGATGGAGATGCCACTGGGCGGCGCCCTGGGCCTGTCATCGGCATACCACACACTAAGGATACAGACTCTCTCGCGGGCACACCTTGGCAAAATCCAATGCGCTGGATCCCGCCGCGGTCGAGGAGCTCAATACGGCTCTTTCCACTCTGGGAGCCTCCGCGGTGCGTGAGACAGTCACACGGTTAGTCCTGCCGAGCTGCCCCGGCCTGCAGGTTATTGCCGTGGCGCTCGGCAGTGCTCCCTCAGTTCATGAGCTGCGCCAGTGCATCGGCGCCGCGATGCGCGTCTCGAATCTGCCCCATGACGTCGTCGTCGATATTCCTCACACCCAAGCCGCGGAGTTCACGGCGATTGCCAGGGGCGCTCGGTGCGTATCGCTTCACCAATATCTATAAGCGGGTCAGGCGGCGAACTTGACGATCTCGACAACCATTGCGGACGCGGACGAGCAGCTTAAGAGGGCCGAGATTCTAGCTGAGGCACAATGTACGCGATCCTCGTCAACACCCCTGCGGGCGATCTGCGGACTGTGGAACTTGCGGTGGCGGTTGAGCATGGCGGAAGGTACGGATATCACCGCCGACGTGTGGGATGAGGAGAAGCTTGCCGCCGAAGGGCTGCGGCGGTCTGCTGGGCGTGGGCGCTGGTTCGGCCTCGCCCAGCCGAATGGTGCGCCTCGTGTGGGAGCCGGAAGGCGCCGAGTGTTCCGTAGCGCTCGTAGGTAAAGGGCATCACCTTCGATTCCGGTGGCTACAGCCTGAAAACACACGGTGGCATGTTGGACATGAAGACGGACATGACGGGTGCGGCAACGGTGGCGGCTGTCGTCGTCGCCGCGGCGAAACTCAACCTGCCCGTCAAGGTAACCGCGTGGATGTGCATCGCCGAGAACATGATTTCTGGAACCGCCACTCGGCTTGGTGACGTGCTGACGCTTGCCAACGGCACCACCGTGGAGATCAACAACACGGATGCCGAGGGTCGCCTCGTCCTCGCAGACGGGCTGACACACGCGCTGCGCGAGGAGCCAGACGAAGTGATCGATATCGCCACGCTGACCGGCGCCCAGGTCGTTGCCCTCGGTGGCCGCTACGCGGGCCTCATGGGGTCAACGGAACTGACCTCGGCTATTGTGTCGGATGCGGAAGGCGCTGGCGAACTCCTGTGGACGATGCCGCTACCGTCCTACCTGCGCAAATCTCTCGATTCGCCGATTGCCGACATGAAGAACACGGGGAGCCGATTCGGTGGCATGCTCGTGGCAGGGCTCTTCCTCAAGGATTTCGTAGGCAACACCCCGTGGGCACACATCGATATTGCCGGGCCGTCCTACAACCTCGAAGAAGCGTGGGGCTACACCCCGAAGGGAGCCACCGGCTACGGCGTGCCGCTAATGTTGTCTACCCACCTCGGAGCGTAGGCAGATTCGGGCGCGGCGCCCGGCGCGGGTGGAATCAGGCGCGGGTGCGCGTGCCGAATTGCCAGCATTACCGCCCGCGCTGCTGGCGCAGATCTCACTGCCGCATCGAATCCGGGTACCCGGTCTTAACAATCTCATAGAACGGGATGCCCAAATCGTTGGCAATCGCGGCGGCAGTCTTGAGATCCGGGACACGCCGCCGCGTCCATTCCCCGTCCCGCGCAACCAGCAGAAGCGCTGATTGCCCCCCGCGGTGTGTCGGGCTCAAAGTAGGACTCAACTCCTACTCGGGAGGCGACAAACTGTTGGAAATGGGACAACGTGGCCGACTTCGCCGCGCGCTGATCATGGCGCGACGTGCTCGCGGAGTTGTTGTTCTTAGGCGCACGGCGCGAGAAAAGTCCCATGCGCCAAGGGTATCCGCCTTCGTCCCCTGGTGCATCCGACTGGGGCATTCAACATCAATCGAAGGCTCTCTGGAGGCTCACAGCGATAAATCTCACTCGATTTTGTTGTTCGTGGCACAATGAAAGGGTTGTGAAACTCGCTTCCCAAAGATGGATAATTGGGACGTAGGTACTAGTCGTATGGACTAGACCATTCCGAGCTCGAGGGAGAGGTACGTGGCTGACACGCAGGAATACGACATTGTGGTGCTCGGAGCGGGAAGTGGTGGCTATGCCGCCGCGATGCGCGCTTCACAGCTCGGTCTGAAGGTTGCACTTATCGAAGGTGACAAGGTGGGTGGAACCTGCCTACACCGTGGGTGCATTCCGACCAAGGCACTATTGCACGCGGCAGAGGTCGCCGATGAAATGCGCGAGGGCGCATCGATCGGTGTTCGTGGCACGTTTGAGGGCATCGATATGGGTGCTCTCAACACTTACAAGAACACCGTTATAGAGCGGATGTATAAGGGCCTCACGGGCCTTGTGGACTCGCGCGGCGTGGAAACCATTCACGGCTCGGGACGCCTGGTGGATAAGAACACCGTCGAGGTAGACGGCGTGCACTACCGCGGCAAGAACGTCATTCTTGCATCGGGCTCGTTCTCCAAGACTATCGGTCTGGACATCACCGGTCGGGTGATCACATCTGATCAGGCGCTCAACATGAACGAAGTGCCCGGCTCGGCCATCATCCTGGGCGGCGGCGTCATCGGGGTCGAGTTCGCTTCGGTGTGGAACTCTTATGGCGCAAACGTCACCATCATTGAGGGCCTGCCCAGTCTCGTTCCCGACGAGGACCCGCGCGTTTCCAAGAATCTTGAGCGCGCTTTCCGCAAGCGTGGCATTAAGTTCCAGACCAAGACCATGTTCGACCGTGTGGAGCAGACCGCCACCGGCGTGACCGTCTACACCAAGAACGGAAAGACCTTCGAAGCTGACTACCTGCTCGTCGCCATTGGTCGCGGCCCCGCCACCGCCAACCTCGGCTACGAAGAGGTCGGCGTTGCTATGGATCGCGGTTTCGTACTCCGGACCAACCAGCGCCTTGAGACCAATGTTCCCGGTCTCTACGCTGTTGGTGACATCGTCCCCGGCCTCCAGCTCGCGCACCGCGGCTTCCTCCAAGGAATCTTCGTTGCCGAGGAGCTTGCCGGACTAACCCGAAGGTGATCGTCGAGAATTACATTCCTCGTGTCACCTTCTGCAACCCTGAGATCGCTTCCGTTGGCCTCAACCAGAACAAGGCTGAGGAGATT
>CAVZMS010000025.1:0-5638 GCA_963776085.1 uncultured delta proteobacterium | reverse complement strand
CGAGGGCTGAAAAAACATTCAGGCGGCTTTTATCTCCAAGGCTTATAATCTTCAGGCATATGTCCCCTTATTCGTATATGTGAAGCATACAGATGATTGCCAATAATAAAACATTTTTTTAACTGATTTCGGCCGTTCTGTTGTGTTTTGCGTCATGTATCCGTACGATTAACAGACGGTAACTGGCAATATATTATTTTTCAAGGACCTGGATATTTTATATTAATCGATCGTGAGTTGTGCAATGACTCGAGCGGTTTTATTCGACCTTGAAAATACGCTGGTCCGATACTATCGCGGACCGGAGTTCTTACCTATCCTTCGGGAATACTTAAGGTGCGCTGCGATCACAGCTTGCGATCAAACGGTTGATCTTGACAGTCTTTTCGACAGAGCACTCAAGTTCAATCATGATTGATAAGAACGCGCTTTTTGATGAACGGATTATGGAGAAACTACCCCAGTATGTCAAGCCAAATTCAGATGCATGATCTTTTGACAGGAACACGACGGCTAGATTTGCGAATTATAACCAAGAGAGGAACTCATTTTAATTAGTTGGACGAGGATGATAATGGTTCGAGGGGTCGAGGTTTCAAGGGGTCAAGGGGTCGAGCGAAATACTTAAAAAATCACAAAAGATACACTTGAATCCTAGACCCCTCGACCCCTTGACCGCTTTCTAAGTATCTTTTTCCCTTCGGGATTTTATAATAAAGAGCGCGACTACGGACCCAATAAGGATAATGATGGCTAAGAACTGCGTGACGCTCAAGTTGGTCCCAAGGATCAACCCCCTGTCATCCCCCCTGAATCGCTCGATCAGAAGCCTGCCGGTGCTGTGCAGGATCAGAAACCATAAGAGCACCTGGCCTTCAAACTTTTTTTTCGCATTTAAAATCATGAGGATAATAAAAATGATTACGCCGCTCAATGAAGAATAAAGCTGTGTGGGATGGAGAGGGATATTCAGCGGGGCCAGAGATCGCGTGTCCGTAAAGACAACACCCCAGGGCATATCTGTCGGCTTACCATAACAGCAACCTGCCATAAAGCATCCGATGCGACCGATAGCCTGGCCTATTGCCGCTGCCGGTGCCCATAGGTCGCCTAACTGCCATATACTGTAACCGCGTCGCCGGGCATACCATGACGATCGCAAACAGCACTGCTATCAGACCGCCCGAAAAGACAAGTCCCCCATGCCATAATTTGACGATATCCATAGGGTTCGTCTTATAATATGAAAAATTCATCAGGACATATGCCAACCTTGACCCGATGATGCCGGTGAAGATTATAATAAAGCCCATATCCATGATCTGTTGAAAGTCTATACCCTGTGATCTGCCTATCCGGATAGTGACCAGAATTCCAACAACAAGACCGATGGCGACGAAAAGGCCGTATGTATGTAATGTCAGAGGACCAATGGAAAATAGTTCCGGGTACATGAAAAGATTATCTCTCCTTATCGCTTAATCCTATGCCCTTTATACCTTGCTTTTCAAGGTATTGACATCGGTTCTATGATTACTGTTATAAAGATATTAAAGATCATTAATTCTAACCGTAAATCACTCGTTTAAACATACCCAATAGGGATACTCTTAATATTATTCACCCTTTGCCCGATCATCCGATGAGTTAAAAAAGACAACATTTATTACAATCCATATGGCCCCTACGGTGATAGCGGAATCGGCAAGGTTAAATGCCGGCCAATGATACTTGCCTATGAAAAAATCGATAAAATCTATTACTTCCTTGAGTCTCAACCTGTCAATAAGATTGCCGATCGCCCCTCCAAGTATAAGCGATAATCCGAATATCAATCCCCTGCTCCCTCCCTTTAGGCTCTTAAACCAAAAAATCAGGAGCACGATTGCTATTACAGTTGCGGCTATAAGAAAGTAGAAGGGGAACTGCGCATCCGGACGGTTCAACAACCCGAATGCCATCCCCCTGTTCCTGACATGCACCAGGTTCAAGAAACCGTTTATCAACGGGATACTTTCGTAATACTTTATGGAACCGGCTATCGCGATCTTTGATGCCTGGTCAATTATAACCACAGCAAGGGCCGTGATGATAAAAAATATATAGCCTCTTTTCATCATTAAATATATCCCATTTCCGCCAGGGCATTATGACATCTTTCACAGATCGTCGGGTGCTCGGTGAATTTTCCCACGGTGTGGTCATGCACCCAGCATCGTTCACACTTCGGATCTCGGGAAGGGGCTACCTTGACTATCAGCCCCTTGACATCCTCGCCTTCAAAACCGTCTTTCACATCTTCAACGGGTAAAATACGTACATCTGATACTATAAACAAGGATCTCAACTGATCTCTGTAAGGTGTCAGCATCTCTTCAACCGCAGGTGATACCCCAAGTATTACCGATGCATCCAGTGAATGTCCGATGAGATTATCCTTCCTGGCAATCTCAAGGGCCTTGGTTACCTCTTTGCGCACTTTAATGATCTCATTCCATTTCTCCGCAAGCCGGTTGTCTCTGTATTCTTCCTTTACCGGCATGAAGAGGGCCATGTGAACACTGGATATCGAGCCCCTATTTCCATCTTCCATAATCTGCCATATCTCATCTGCCGTAAATGAGAGGACAGGTGCCATCAGCCTTACCAGGACATTCAGTATCTCATTCATGGCGGTCTGTGCGGATCTCCGTGAGACAGAATTTTTAGGAGAGACATACAGCCTGTCCTTTATAATATCCAGATAAAAGGACGAGAGGTCAATGACGCAGAAATTATAGAGCGTGTGATATACGAGATGAAACTCAAAATTTTCGTAAGCCTTGATAACCCTCTCATTAATCTCTTGCAGGCGGTTAAGGGCCCATCTGTCCAACTCCTCCATCTGATCGTATGAAACACTGTCTTTTTTGACATTAAAGGTATTCAGATTGCCAAGGAGATAGCGGCATGTGTTACGGATACGACGGTAGGCCTCCGTTAATCTCTGCAGAATCTCTATTGATAACCGCACATTGTCTCTATAGTCCTCCCCGGCTACCCATAGTCTTATGATTTCAGCCCCGTAATTTTTAATGATATCTTCAGGGGCTATAACGTTTCCTGCGGATTTGTGCATGGCCTTGCCTCTACCGTCAACTACAAAGCCGTGAGTCAATACGCTTTTGTAAGGCGCGTTTCCTCTGGTCCCAACGGAACAGAGCAGGGAGCTGTGAAACCAACCCCTATGCTGGTCGCTTCCCTCAAGATAGAGGTCAGCCGGACTGCCAAGATAATCCCTCGTTTCCATAACGGCGGCATAACTTACTCCCGAATCAAACCATACATCAAGGATATCCGTCTCTTTTCTGAACTTGTCTCCTCCGCAATTGGAACAGCGGGTCCCGGTAGGCACCAGATTTTCTTCGGACTCTTCAAACCATATGTCCGCCCCAAACCTTTCCACAAGGCCGGCTATATGATCGATTATCTCCTGGGATATTATTAGAGTGTCACATTCCTTGCAGAAGAAGACGGTTATGGGAACTCCCCATGCCCTCTGGCGCGAGATACACCAGTCAGGCCGGTTGGAAATCATCTGATAGATCCGCTCTTCACCCCATGATGGAATCCACGAAACCTTTTTAATTGCATCCAGCGCCTTCTTTCTGAGATCGTTCTTTTCCATGGAGATAAACCACTGTTTTGTGGAGCGGAAAATAACGGGATTTTTACAACGCCAGCAATGGGGGTATTCGTGAGATACCACATCCTCTTTTATCAGTGCCCCAACCTCATCAAGCTTCTTGTTAACATATTCGTTGGCCTCAAATACATCCATGCCGGCAAAATAATCAACATCCTTGGTAAACCTCCCGGCATCGTCTACAGGTGAATATATATCAAGATTATATGCAATGCCTGTCTCATAATCTTCTCGCCCGTGGCCCGGCGCAGTGTGAACACACCCGGTGCCGGCCTCTAATGTAACATAAGGCGCAAGGACTATAAGGGATTCCCTTTCGTATAGAGGGTGTTTGGCCTTGTAATTTTCCAGTCCTTTAGCGTTGAATGTCTCAATAATATGGTAGGATTCCATGCCGAATGAATCCATGCATATATTAAACAGCCCTTCTGCCATGATGAGAACTTCATTATTGCCCACATCCGCCGCCACATAGTCAAAGTCCGGATGCAGCGCTATAGCGAGGTTCGCCGGTATGGTCCATGGTGTTGTAGTCCAGATCACTATAAAAACCCTTTTTCCCTTTAAGGAAGGGAGTTTCAGGGAGAGATCGGAGATCATGGGAAATTTGACAAAGATGGATGGAGAGGAATGCTCTTCATATTCTACTTCAGCCTCCGCGAGGGCGGTCCTGCATGACGTACACCAGTAGACCGGCTTTTTGCTCTGATGAATACTTCCATTTAGGGCAAACTTGCCGAACTCTTTAATAATCGCTGCCTCATAAGAGAAGTTCATGGTTAGGTATGGATTTTCCCATTCACCGAGCACCCCGAGACGTTTAAACTCATTCCTCTGGATATCCACATATCTTTCGGCATACTGACGGCAGAATCGTCTTATCTCCACCTGGGACATATCCGTTTTCTTTGTCCCCAGCTCCATATCAACCTTATGCTCAATGGGGAGCCCGTGGCAGTCCCAGCCGGGTACGTAGGGTGCGTTAAAGCCCGCCATCTGTTTTGATTTTATTATGATATCCTTCAATATCTTGTTAAAGGCGGTTCCCATATGGATATTTCCATTTGCGTATGGGGGACCGTCATGAAGCATATAGCTCTCTCGGTCCTTTGAAGCCTCTCTTATAATACGATAAAGCCCTTCTTGATCCCATTTCTCTATCATTTCAGGCTCTTTTTTTACCAGATTGGCCTTCATGGGGAAATCGGTCTGAGGGAGATTTAATGTTGATTTATAATCCATTTTAGAAATAGGCCTCCATCGTAACACGTAAGTGCCTTGAAAAATTTAATGTTTCTGGACAATTAATATATATGCCGGGTTGCGACTTCAATACCTTTTCCCAGGTATATTGCAGCACTTGATTATCAGATGACCGGGATCAAGTCAATCGATATCCTTTACACAAGCCCTGAAGCCCGGTTCGGATATTTGTTGACATAATCTCATGAAAACAGTATTTAAATCCCTAAAATCCTTTATCGATCTATTATAACAGGAGATTCAAACATGTTTAAATTAAGATATATCTTTTCACTATTGCTCTGTCTCTGTCTTACAAGCTGTGCGGGACTGTTATTGGGCGCGGCCGCCGGTGTGGGCGGTTATAAGTATTATTGAGGGTGATCTGACGGTGATATACGAGGCCCCCTATGAAAATACATGGAACGCCTCACTTAAGGCCCTGGAGGATTTGGGATTAGCTATTGAGAATAAAACAGAAAAGCCGATGGGCAAAGGCAAGATCTCGACAAAGGCGACCAAAGATAACGAATCGGTAACCCTTACTGTAGAATATAAATCAACGCAGGAGACGGAGGTAACGATTAGGGTAGGTCTATTCGGGGATGAAAATGCCTCCAATCGTATAAAAGACAAGATCAGTAGCACCCTTTCCTTAAAATAAGGAGATCCAGGTTTTTATTTTCTCGGCACGCTGCCTTATCGAGGCTA
>CAVZMS010000024.1:0-9141 GCA_963776085.1 uncultured delta proteobacterium | reverse complement strand
AGGTTTTCCGTCCGTATCAAGCATAGGAGCCATCACAACATCGCCTATTCCGGCAGGCCGATTATTCTTATATAGGATTCGTCCACGAAACCAGAAGCCCCAGTCGGAGGCCGCAATAAAATGGGCGCCATCGCGATCCACAATCAGCGAGGATATTCCTCCGAAGGATTTATTGGAGGAAGTCAGGACCAATCCGCCGCGAAATTCAAGCGCGCCTAAAAGATCAGGGGAGGAGCCTTCTTTTGCAAAAGCATTTATCTGCTCTGCATGGATTTCAATTTCTGCTTCTCCGGCCGAAACACCCGCTTTAGGGAAGGCAAGCATGGCAAGGCCGAGAAAGACGGCAAACATTAAGCGAAGAGAATTCATCACTCGATCCTCGATACGGTTGACGGCGGTAGGATACTCTATTCTCAATGGTCTCGACATAATCTGTTTTTTTAGTATATCTTTAATCAAAATTCAACCGGAGACTTGATCCCTCTTTGAATTTTCATTTAACCCCGATGCAGAGCATTGATGAATTCTTTTGATTAAATCAATAATATTGAGCTATTATAAAACGCCTTTTATAAAGTTCATTGTTGGCATAGAAAATGTATAATATTGAGCAAATGTGTCAAGAAAGACAGTCTCAAGATAGGGTCAGTGAATTGGTAAAAAATTGATCAAAAGTCAACCGGAGACATGACCCCTATTCTAGTTTCATGGCCACAATAATCGGTAAAATGGAGGAATTCAATCATGAATTATAAAACGTTAAAAATAATAAAGATTATCATTATGTCTATAATATTTATAATCTTTTGTAAGATAGGATATTCAAGTGATAAAAGTGAATCCGAATTAATATTAAAAAACGACCATAATATGACACAGCAGCCCATTGATTCTTTATACGCAAAGTTGCTTGTCGATTATTACCGGGAGTTCGAAAAATACACGGAATCGATCTGGCCAGGCATGACTCTCTGCCCGGTTTGTATTTACAGGTATAACGGGCCGGCTTTTTTGTACAAACATCCGTCTCCCCCGCCGTCATTCAGGAAATTGGAAAACGGGGTATGGCAGGGCACTCAGGCTGAACTGCAGCTTTATGGCGCAACACAGGCGACTATACAGGGAGTTTTGACCGCCATATGTAATTATGACAACAAAGAAGTTCTGGAGGATGAATTCTTCGCGGAACTCTTTCATGAAATGCATCACGTATATCAAATGAATTCAATGCAGTCAATAATGCAGCGTTTCGATGACCCCTCGCAGGTAATGACCTATCCTGAAAATCCGGAAAACGATGCCTTGAAAATCTGCGAAAACCGGATTTTGCTAAAGCTGCTTTTTTCGGAAGACAGCAAGGCATTTCAGGATACGCTTGATCTTTTCTTCTCCATAAGGCAGAAACGCCAAAGTATTATCGGGAATGATTATATTTTATTTGAAAAAAAAGCTGAATCAGTTGATGGCCCGACAACGTACTGCCAGTACCGCATGCTGGAAAAACTTCTCGGTAAGCATAAATCAAACAGGCAATTAAATATTGCACAAAGTGAATTTCTCTTATTGCTCGACAAGCCCGCGTTCGGACGCGATAATCTTCGTATGCGGTTGCTGATGAGCGGCCTGGCGCAATGCCTTATCCTAGCAAGGCTAACGCCCGGCTGGGAAGCTGAGTATTTTTCCGGCAATATGCTCTTGAACGATTATTTCTTCTCCCGCCTGCCGGCCAAGCCGACTGCGATCCCTGATGTTGAAGACATCAAGATCCATGCTGAATTTCATCTGAAAGCCATAGATGAAAATCGTCAACACATGCTGTATGATTTTGATCATCACAAAGGTATACGCGTAAACTTATCGTTTAAAAGTATTCCTGAAGTGCGCAGCATTGATCCTATGAACGCAATTGCGCTGGATGAGCATACAATATTTCACAATATGTTAAAGCTGGGCAAAAATGAAAATTACCTTACGTCATTAAATAATACGACTTTGGCGAAAATAATGATGAATGTATGGATGATAAAATCCGTAAGCTTCTATCTGGATGAAAGGTCGCAGCTTTCCTTGGATGCAGGAAAAATAATCATCATTTCACCCGGCTTACAGATGAATTGGCGCGGACGTATTACAGAAGAAAAAGGAAAAGAAATTATAATAGAATTGGAATAGGTTATAGAGACTATGATAGATTTTAAATTGGGTAAAGTTTGAAAAACCAATCAAAGCCGGTGCTTACAAGGGCAAAATCGTACTCGAGGTCATTAGAACTGCTTAGTCGGCCGGCGATGAGCCCGCGTATGATTACCTGAAGCAATTTAAAAGGTAAAAACAAAAATGGAACCGTTGAATTTCGACATTCCTTGTTGGATATTCTAAGGATATGGGACCTGTAAAGAAGATTGAAAATTTTTTCTTGACTTTCCTCCATTGGTCATTTAAAAAATAGACAGTTCGGGTGCTCCGCAAGGAGCATAATAGGGAACCCCGTTATAATCGGGGACGGGCCCGCCGCTGTAACCCCTCCCTCTTGAGTCTGGAAGAGGGGACCTCTTTAGCCTTTGTGTGCCACTGTCACAGTGAATACTGGATGGGAAGGCCGCTGAAGGGGCGGGGAAGTCAGAAGACCTGCCTGGACAGTAGTCTTGCCTTCGAGGACAGAGGTAATCTAGCGGATCTTGAGGATAAAAAAGGGTAATCCCCGGATCGATATAATCGGTCCGGGGATTTTTTATTTCCGGGCCATGGGACAACCATTAAATCGAAAAGGAGGTATTCAGATGTTGAAACATGTCTTGATTGTTGTGCTGTTTATCATGATTATGATGCCCGGGGTGTGTTTGGCTGAAGAAGAAAAACAAGCTGAAGAGCAGATTTTAATGATGAATGAGGTGGTAGTAACAGCTAACAGGTATGAGCAGGAAATTGAAAAAATACCGGCGAATGTAAGTGTAATAGATGAACTCGATATCAAAAATTCAAACGCTAAAAATGTTATTGAAATTCTAAAATATGAAGAAGGCTTAACTGTGAGAGACAAGCTGGGCACTGGTAAAACTGCCGAGGTGGATCTCAGGGGTTTTGGAGAGACCGGAGCTTATAACACCCTAGTCCTGGTGGATGGAAGAAGAGTGAACGGAATAGATCTAAGCGGAACAGACTGGACACAGATACCCCTTGAACAGATCGAAAGGATAGAGATAGTAAGAGGGACAGGCTCTGTGCTTTATGGTGATAATGCGGTAGGCGGCGTTATTAATATTATTACTAGAATCCCATCTAAGGAACTAACACTATCAGTTGAGACGGTCGCCGGGAGTTTTGGAAGAAATAAAGAAAACATCTCAATAAACGGAGGGCATGATGTTATTACAGCCGCCCTGTTTGCCAGTTATGATTCCACGAAAGGATATCGGCCTGAAAATGAATTCATGACAAAAGATCTTGGATGGAGAGTGGTCTATAATCCTGATGAATTTTTTAGTCTGGATATATCCGGATCTTATCATAAAGATGAATTTGATCTTCCCGGACATCTAACCGAGGCACAGTATCTTGCCAACAGAGAGATGAATGCTCATCCCCTTGATAAGGGCCAAAGTGAAGATTATTACTTTCAAACCGGGATGGATCTGGAACTGATCGAATATGGGAATATTGTTGCTGAGTTATCTTACAGAAATAGAGATAATGAGGCAAAATTTCCTGATCCTACAGGTGTGTTTTCACAGGGAACCCGCAGTGTTAACGAGACATGGAGTATCACTCCCCGATTTATCAGGGATAAGGATCTTTTCAATCATGAGAACACGTTTATCGCCGGTATTGATTTATACTGGGCGGAACAGAAGATGGATTCTTTCGGAGGTTATTTTATACCGCTTACAACAAAAACGGGTTTAGCTAATACCGGAAGAGACTCAATCGGAATATATTTCAATGATGAATTTGCCCTTTCGAGTAATCTTATCCTTACGGCAGGCGCAAGACATGAACGTGTTAAGTATTCGTTTAACCAGAGGGATCTTACTCTCCTTCTTGCTCCACTCAACACAAAGGTAACAAAATATGAAAACGCCTATAATATAGGCATTTCTTATCTCTATGATGACAGATCCTCACTGTTTCTCAGAGCGAATCGAAGTATTCGGTTTCCTTTGACGGATGAGGTATCATATGTCGATTGGATTACATTTGTCATTATGGCTAACACGGACCTGCAGCCCCAAAAGGGTCAACATTATGAACTTGGAATAAAACACTATTTTAAACCTGATATTCTTGGCACTTTTACTCTTTTCAGGGCTGAGATTCATAATGAAATGTTTTACAATCCTCTTACATTCAGCAATGAAAATCATCCTGAGACCCTTCATCAAGGGATTGAAGCCGGAATTAAAGGAGAGGTTCTCGGACGGCTTACCCTGTTCGGTAATTATTCTTACGTAGAAGCTGAATTTGAGAAAAATCCTTATCAAGGAAATGAGATACCAGCGGTTCCGAAGCATAGAGTGAATTTGGGATTTCGAATCCATGATATTTTTCCTGGTCTATTATTTTCTGCGGATTATAATTATATCGGCTCAAGGTATGCGATCAGTGATCAGGCCAATAATTTTGGGAAGATTAATAACCATTACAGCATTAACGGCAAGGTCTCATATGAGTGGAAGTCTGTTAGTGCGTTTTTCGGCATAAACAATATAACAGATCAAAAGTACTCAGAATATGAGGTAATGGATACGTTCCTTACTACGCGCAATTTTTATCCGGCGCCTGAAAGGAATTGGACTGCGGGTCTGGCGATAAAATTTTAATCCTGTTTCATTATTGATGATGGGCCTCTCTGAAAAAGGTGTTTTTAATCCTGATAAAGGAGGGGCCTATAAACAAGAGTATAGGACTGTTAAATAAGACAATAAGGATATGCTTGATGATACTATTTTACAGATATATCATTCCTATTTTTCTGGTATTTTTTGTTCAGGCCTTTTCAGCCCCGGCCTATGGCAAGGAATTTAGAGACTCTTTGGGAAGAAAGGTTATTCTAGAAAGAGATCCTTCAAGGATAGTCCCCCTTGCCCCGAGCCTTACCGAGATACTTTATTACCTGGGGCTCGGCGATAGTGTGGTAGGTGTCACGGACTTCAGCTATTATCCTCCCGAGGCATCGGAGAAACCAACAATAGGCAGCTATATTGACCCGAATATCGAAAAAATCATCAGCCTCTCCCCTGATCTGGTTATCGGCACTAAAGACGGGAACCTGCCGGGCTTGGTCTATCTCCTGGAACAGGCAAAGATACCGGTCTATGTCGTGAACCCCAGGAACGTGAGAGATGTCATATCAACGATAGACGAAATAGGCGGGCTTTGCGGGGTCACTGAAAAGGCCCATCTATTGGTCAGTAAATTAAACAAGCGTCTTGAGTCTATTCAAACAGCAATTGCATCAGGTAAAAAACCCCTGGTATTTTTGCAGATAAATATCGCCCCGATTATGACGGTAAATAAAAATACCTTCCATAATGATCTTATAAACCTGGCAGGCGGAGTAAATATGACCGCTGATGAACCTATCACATACCCAAGGATCAGCATTGAAGAGGTTATCAGCAAAAAACCGGATATTATCTTGATATCCTCCATGGAAAGGGGAGGGACATTTGCCAAGGCAAAGGAGGATTGGATGAAATGGACATCAATCCCTGCTGTAAAAAATAAAAGGGTATATCTAATCGACTCAGATCTTATAGACCGCCCTTCTCAAAGGATAATCGATGGCCTCGAGGCCATGGCAAGATTAATCAATCCGGAGGTGGATTGGGATAAGGTATCAAAATGGACGAAAGAAATCGGGGAAAGATATTAACGCCCGCAAAGGTTATTACTATATCCCTTTTAATGTCAGCGATGCTCGTACTGGTGATAGTCATATCCCTTGCGCTGGGCACGGCGGAGGTATCCCTTAAAAATATTTTTGATATCCTGGCTGGAAGCATGGCCCCGGATGATCCGGTGAGGCTCATTATATTCAGGATAAGACTTCCCAGGATCATATTGGCCGGGCTAGTAGGTTTCGCGCTTTCTCTGGGCGGCGTTGTCTTTCAGGCCATACTCAGAAATCCCCTTGCTGATCCATTTATCCTCGGGGTCTCCAGCGGTTCCGCCTTTGGGGCGGTACTTGGTATATTTTTCGGGTGGAGTTTCAGCATGGGCATCCCTGTCATGTCATTTGCAGGGGCCTTGTTCACCATTTACCTCGTAATGATGATCGGGGCCAGGAACATAGGGGTGGAATCATCAACCATCCTGCTTACCGGGGTAATCATAAACGCATTTTTTACGGCCATTATTATGTTTTTCATCTCTATTTCCGCCAATGACAGGCTGCACACAATGCTATTTTGGCTATATGGAGATCTTTCCCAGGCTAAATACAACCAACTGATTATTATTGCGCCTTTTGTCCTTATTGCGTCCGTTGTTTTATATGGTTTTTCCAAGGAGTTGAATATTATTACAACCGGCGAGGAGAATGCCGCCCAGTTAGGCGTCGAGGTTGAAATGATCAAGAAGGCAAGTCTGATCATTGTAAGCATTGTTATGGGTGTTGTTGTAGCCTTTTCAGGCCTCATTGGTTTCGTGGGCCTTATTGTGCCGCATCTGGCAAGGATGGCCTTTAGTTCGGATCATCGTCTCCTTATCCCTGTCACCTCTATCGGCGGGGCTATATTCCTGATCGCCGCCGATACACTTGCGAGGACGATCATCTCCCCAAGCGAACTGCCGGTGGGTGTTATCACGGCATTCATGGGGGCGCCTTTTTTTATAATACTTCTTAAGAAGAGAGGCAGCCAGTGGACCCGATTATGAATTTGAAAAATATCGGTTATCACTATGAAAAGACATGGGCCCTCAAGGGGATTGATCTTTCTCTTTCGGCAGGTGAGATTGTCGGTATCCTAGGCCCTAACGGTTCGGGAAAAAGCACGTTATTGAAGATCATGGACGGCGTGCTTATACCGCAGGAGGGTGAGATCCATATCCGGAATGGGCCTTTTCACAGTTTTAAAAGATCCGCCTTTGCAAGGGAGGTAGCAATGGTGGCACAGGAGAATCACTTCAGATTCGCCTTTTCATCCTTAGAGGTGGTGCTCATGGGTCGGTTCCCCCATTTAAAGAGGCTCCAATTTGAAGGACAAAGGGACATAGAAATTGCCTATAATTCATTAAGGGCAACACACGCCCTTGATCTATCAGGACGCTCAATACATGACCTCTCTGAGGGGGAAAAACAGAGGGTGCTTTATCGCGAGGGCCTTGGCCCAGGAGCCAAAGATAATCCTTTTGGATGAGCCCACCTCGTTTCTGGATCTGAAATTTAAGAGGGAGATTTTTCGTCTCATCTCATCTCTAAGCAGGGAAAAGGGATTGAGTGTGGCCCTGGTTTCCCATGACATTGATCTGGTAGCGCAATATTGCCATAGATTAATAATACTTAAACATGGGGTTATCTATGCGGCAGGGGAGCCTGACAAGGTAATTACGGCCTCTAATATAGAGGATGTTTACGAATGTCCTGTTCTCGTGGATAAGCATCCCTTATCAGGAAGACCAAGGGTTAATCTGGTTTAAGTTTTATGATATAGGTAAGATATGAAGGGATATATCCAGGTTTATACGGGTGATGGCAAGGGAAAGACAACAGCGGCCCTGGGACTTGCTGTGCGCGCTGCCGGCGCCGGCCTGAATGTCTATATCGCACAGTTTGTGAAGGGGATGAGATATAGTGAACTGGCTACTATGCAAAGATTATCCGATCACATTACCCTGAAACAATACGGGAGAAGCTGTTTTATTCATGGCCAACCCCTGGAGGAGGATATCCGCGCCGCGCGGGAAGGATTATCTGAGGTCAGAGAGATTATGTTAACCGGGAGATATCAGGTTATCATCCTTGATGAGGCAAACATCGCGACGCACTATAATCTGTTTTCAACAGAAGACCTGCTTGATCTGATCCGGCTTAAACCTGATGATGTTGAACTTGTTATAACGGGAAGATATGCCGATCCGAGGATTATTGAAGCGGCGGACCTGGTAACCGAGATGAAGGATATAAAACATTATTATAGGAATGGAATATCCGCCAGGGATGGAATCGAAAAATGATGGATATTTTATAGATTTAACTAATTGAACCAACAGATCTTTGTTCTTTTCGCCAAGGTCTTTCCTCTCCGAATTGCTCATCACACCAGCGTGTCATAGAGTTTAACCTGTCCTCCAGGATCTTTCTGTATTCCTCCATCTCTTCGCCTTTGGCCGAGGAGGGCACCCATATAGGCTCATCGTAACAATAGGAGATGCGGGTAAAGGGTTTGGGGATAATGAACCTGTCCCAGCTGTTCAGGCACCAGCACCTGTCAGCGCCCCATACGATTGGTATAATGGGCGCGCCTGTCATCCGTGCTAAAATTATGGTGCCGATCTTTACGACTCGAGGGGGTCCTAAAGGTCCGTCCAGCACCATGCCGCCGTTCACGCCGTCTTTCATATGGCCTTTCAGTTCATTAAGTGCGTCCATGCCGCCGTGGCTGGAAGATCCGCGGACGTCCTTCAGACCAAGTGCGTTTATGAAACGTGCGGCGTATTCGCCGTCACGGCTCTGACTGACCATCACGATCACATTGCGGTCAGAAAGCCGGTGGACGTGATAAATGAGCCTCTGATGCCATGAGGCATATATGACCCCGTTTTCAGATTCGGAAAGTGCGGCTTTCTCGTTTTCCGTTCCTTTAACTTTAACCAGGCGATAAGTGAGAAAGAGGAGTCGGATAAATAGGGCGAACAGAGGAATGGCAATATTAAATAGTATCGGGTCGTACCAATAGATAGATTTTTTAACCTTTTTTGACACAATTTTCCCTCCCGGAAGGCGGGGAGACTTTATAATATATAGATGCAGATAGCAAGATCTAAGGATAATAATGATAAGAACTCAAAGACATAATGTTAAATAGATGTCATAAAACGTTATAATTGGTAAGAATAGGGAATAATAAAATAATATAAAATAATTACTTGACATTAACAACTTATATAGCTATTAAATAGCCATTAAAGGCATTACGTTCA
>CAVZMS010000023.1:0-15139 GCA_963776085.1 uncultured delta proteobacterium | reverse complement strand
CCGACCCTTATCAACCAGGATCTTTGGGCCTGTTCCTTTTCAGGTCCTACCACGCCATCCACATGGCCCAAAACCATGTGCCCGCCGAACGACCGGCGAGACTCAAGGCCCTCTCAATATTAACATCATCCCCCTGTCTTAGCTGGCCCATGGCACTTCGGGAGATGGTTTCTTCAGAGGCGTACATACCTAAAATTCCCTCTTTTATGGACGTAATCGTCAGGCATACACCGTCTACGGAGACACTGTCACCTATCCTGCAATCGGCAATATCAAAGGGGGGCATAATTGTTAAATTCATATCCCTGCCGGTTTTTGTTACGGACTTAATCTTTCCAATACCTTCAACCAATCCTGTAAACATGAGTTATTGTCCTTCTTAATGCCTATATAGAAATGTGAAATCCTATTACCAAATTACCTATCTACCAAGATGACCTAGGATTCAAGGGTTCAAGGGTTCGAGGAGACATAATCAGCATATCCCGTGAACAATATATCATCACCGAATCGTCTTATCCTTATATCCCTCATCACCAATGATTCATCCATCATTCCAGGCCCTACTCCCCGAGCCATTGGAAAACCATCATCCCCGCCAAAAATCCTGGGGGCCTTAAAGATATAGAACTTGTCAATCAGCCTTTCACGTATCATGGACCCCATAACGGATGATCCGCCTTCCACCATAAGAGAAGTGACAGACCTCTTCCCGAGCTCAATCATAAGGGTGTTCAGATCTACCCTCCCGCCTTTTAGCGGGCATTTAATGATAGATATTCCCTCCCTCTCGATCTCTTTCAACAATACTGGATTAACGTCCTCGCCTATTGCCAGCAGGGTCATTGAATCGGAATCGTGATTCAGCACCCTTGCATTTTGCGGTATCCTTAAATGAGTATCAACAATAATGCGAATAGGATCTCTTCCGCGTTTATTTCCGATCCTAGTTGTAAGTGACGGATCATCGGCTATAATAGTCCCCACCCCAACCAGGACTCCATCAACCGTGTCCCTTAATCGATGTACAAACCGGCGTGCTTGCTCGCCGCTTATCCACCTGGAATGACCTGTGGATGTAGCTGACCACCCGTCCATTGTCAGGGCGGATTTCGCTATCACGAAAGGCCTGCCAGTAATAATAAACTTTATAAACGCCTCATTCAACCTCCGGCACTCGGATTCGAGCACCCCTGACTTTACTTCAATGCCCCTTTCCCGCAAAAATCCGGCCCCTCCGCCGGAAACCGAGGGGTTCGGGTCCGACATCCCTATCACGACCTTTTTAAGGCCGCTTTTTAAGATAGCCATGGTGCAGGGCGGTGTCTTTCCATAATGGTTACATGGCTCGATATTTACATAAAGGGTGTCGCCTGCCTCAACCTTTCCGCCTATCATCGACAGGGCCTCAACTTCCGCATGATCCCCGCCCGCCTTTTTATGATAGCCCGAAGCGATAACACGGCCTTTTCGAACGATCACCGCCCCGACCGCCGGATTGGGGGATGTCCGGCCAAGGCCTTTCCTGGCGAGGCGAAGGGCCTCTTTCATGAATTTTTTATCCGATTCACTCACAGATGCCTTTTTAATCCTAAAAATTACATACCTTAGATCATAGTTCTAAATTAGGCCCTAGCAAAATAATTGGTCTGATACTAGATACTGGATACCGGTCACTGGATACTTGATAATAGATTTATCTGTCCAGTATCTAGTATCCATTATCTATTCGCTTCAAGAATGCGATATCAAATTAACCCACTCGTCAGTTTGAGGCGGAACTTTGCCACACAGATTACGGAAAGGGAGCACGATCATCCGTTTAATGATGGGTGATAAGGGATGCATGAAGCGGCTGGGAGGTCTTATTTGCCCTCTTCTCTCCTGGACTTGAGAATATCCTCAAGCTCAGCCATAAATTCATTAATATCCTTGAACTGTCTATAAACGGAAGCAAACCGGACATAGGCCACTTCATCCCAATCCTTGAGATTACTGATGACCCTTTCCCCGATCTCTTTACTTTCAACCTCTTTTTTACCAAGTTCTTGAAAATAGACTTCCAGGGAATCAACGAACTCTTCAATCTTTGTCACACTGACAGGCCTCTTCTGGCATGATTTTTTTATGCCCTCAATGATTTTATCACGGTTAAAGGACTCACGCCTTCCATCCTTCTTGACAACCATGGGAAGGACTTCTTCCAACCTTTCATAAGTGGTAAATCGCCTGCTGCATTTCAGGCATTCCCTTCTTCTCCTTATCGTCCTTCCGTCCTTGCTCAACCTGGAGTCGATAACTTTATTGTCAACCTTAGTGCAATAAGGACATTTCATAGACTTAACCTCTCGACCTCAAGACCAGCTTCTGCCAACATCTGATCGGATAAAGGATCATCATATCCATCTTCGTAATATATCTTTATAATTCCCGCGTTGATTATCATCTTGGTACATATCACACAAGGCTTATTTTTACAATAGAGAATTGACCCTTTGATCGGAATGCCATGACAGGCCGCCTGTATGATAACATTCTGCTCCGCATGAAGGCCCCTGCATAATTCATGGCGTTCTCCCGAGGGCACCGAGGATTTTTCCCTTAAACACCCCACTTCCTCACAGTGTTTCAGACCTGACGGAGCCCCATTATATCCTGTAGCCAGGATCCTTTTATCCTTAACTAATATGGCTCCTACATGACGTCTCAGGCAGGTGGACCTATTGGCCACTAATCTTGTTATCGCCATGAAATATTCAGGCCATGATGGTCTGGACAACTATATATCCCCACTTAAAGAAGCCCATAACATGAAAAACCAAAAGAGAATGTTGAATACCCGCCTGCCAAAGCTCTATTTCGTTGATACTGGCTATTTGTTATTACAATATAATTTGTAAGCGATAGGGCTTCTATCGCCAAGAGGCATGAGCGGGCAGGTCGAATTCAGAATGTCGAATGTTGAAGGGAAGAATAAAACTTCAATATTCAAAATTCCCTATTCATCATTCTGAATTCTGACCTCTGTATACTACCTTTAAGCCTTGTGCCCTGCGCCTTGCGCCTTGGGCCTATTTTCACAACACATCTATCACGCAATATTCTAATCGGAAAAATCAATAAGCAAAGCTTTTTTACGTTTCCTTCAGATCCATAAAATCATATATTGGAAATCCGCGGCACAGGTCCGCTACAGTAGCCCTGGTATCCCTGATTACGTTTTCATCTTCAGGTTTTTCCAGTACCCTCCTTATCAGGCCGGCTATCATTTTCATCTCCTGCTCCTTCATTCCCCTCGTCGTAAGGGCCGGCGTTCCTATCCTCAGGCCGCTGGTCACCCGGGGACTCCTTTTATCAAAAGGAACGGTATTCTTGTTCACGTATATGCCCGCCCTTCCCAGGGCGGTTTCAGCTGCCAGGCCTGTTATCTCTTTTGAACCCAGGTCGATCAGGATCAGATGGTTATCCGTTCCTCCGGATACAAGATCAAAACCGAATCCCATCATCTCCTCGGCCAGGGCCCTTGCATTTTTAATAACCTGCTGTTGATATCTCCTGAATTCAGGTCTCATAGCCTCGGCAAAACAGACTGCCTTGGCAGCTATGATGTGCATTAGAGGCCCTCCCTGAATGCCCGGAAAGATCCCTTTATCCAGGACTCGGCCATATTCCTTTGTCGAAAGGATGAATCCTCCTCTTGGGCCTCGAAGTGTCTTATGTGTTGTGGAGGCAATAAAGTCAGCCTTACCAACCGGAGTGGGATGCAGACCGACGGCGACCAGTCCTGCTATATGCGCTATATCGGCCATGAGATAGGCGTCGTTTTCACGGGCGATCTGACTGAATCGTCCAAAATCGATCTCCCTGGGATAGGCGCTGGCCCCCACAATAATCATCTTGGGCCTGTTTTTTTTAGCTAGTTCATATACCTGGTCATAATCAATAGTCTGGGTTTTTGAGTTCAAGCCGTATGATACGGACCTGAAAAGCTTGCCGGAAAAACTCACCTTGCTGCCGTGTGTAAGATGACCTCCGTGGGTGAGATCCATGCCAAGTATCTTATCTCCCGGCTTAAGAAAAGAGAAGTATATCGCCATATTGGCCTGTGATCCTGAATGCGGCTGAACATTGGCATATTCGGCATTGAACAATTTTTTTGCCCTCTCAATGGCGAGGTTCTCCACTATATCGACATACTCGCAGCCGCCATAATATCTATTATCCGGATATCCTTCGGCATACTTATTTGTCATGATATTCGCCTGGGCCTCAATCACTGCCCTGGATGCATAGTTCTCCGAAGCTATCATCACCAGGCAGTTCTTCTCACGCGCTGTCTCTTTACGGATAGCATCCGCCACCTCAGGATCAACCGTTTTTAGGTCCTTTTCTTTCAAAATAATCTCCTCAGCAATCAATCAGATCGAGTCTTCTACGATGTCTGCCGCCCTCAAATTGGGTCTCAATGAAAATCTCAACCATTTCAAGGGCAAGTCCCAAGCCGATCACACGAGCGCCCATTACAAGTATGTTGGCATCATTATGCTGCCTGCTCAATCGCGCTGTGAATAGGTCATGGCATAATGCCGCACGCACGCCCTTGTGACGATTAGCAACAATTGACATTCCTATCCCCGATCCACATATCAGTATCCCTCTCGGATACACCCCGCTCGCTATGGCCTCAGCCACCTTATTGGCGATAATGGGATAATCGGATGATTCCCGGCTGTAAACCCCCGCGTCCACAACCTTGTGTCGGGAATCATTTTCCAAAAAAAGCCTGCATTCCTCTTTCATCTCATAGCCGGCATGGTCTGAACCGATAATAATATCCATAGATCCCCTTCATTAATTATAGACATTATATCTATCTTTCAGGAAGTCTCGAATCCATTATTTTCTATCCATAATGGATAGGAATGCGCAATTAAATCTGTGAATGATGAATATCGAATAAAAAATCTTGAATTATGAATTTTTATTTTGAAAAAATGAGGATGTCTTCGATTCCTTCAAAATTCATCATTCAACATTGGACATTCTTTATTCGATTAATAAAATCTTCCCGGAATATATTCAACAACCAATGAAGATTAATATTGCCACAATTGTCTCATATAAATCGGCTAAGGCTCAAAGGCCTTGAAAAGCAATGCAGCGTTGGTTCCGCCGAAACCGAATGAATTGGACATGGCTACCTTTACATTGGCCTTTCTCGCCTTGTTGGGGACATAATCCAGATCGCATTCAGGATCAGGGGTCTCATAGTTAATAGTAGGCGGGATAATGCCATGTTTTATCGTTAAAACGGAATATATGGCCTCAATACCACCTGTGCCGCCAAGGAGGTGTCCTGTCATGGATTTGGTTGAACTTATGGCCAGTTTATAGGAATGTTCTCCAAAAAGGGCCTTAATGGCCTTTGTCTCCGAGAGGTCGTTAAGTTGCGTCGATGTCCCATGGGCGTTTATATAGTCCACATCTTCAGGCTTTAAAAGCGCCGTCTCAATGGCCATGGACATACAACTTACCGCGCCTTGTCCTTCAGGATCAGGCGCTGATATATGATAGGCGTCACCGGACAATCCGTAACCTGCTATCTCAGCGTAGACTTTTGCCCCTCTTTCGAGGGCATGGGTCATTTCCTCAAGGATCAATATTCCGGCACCCTCACCCATAACAAATCCGTCCCTGTTCAGGTCAAAGGGACGGGAGGCCTTTTCAGGTTCATTATTTCGTGTCGACAGGGCACGCATTGAACAGAAACCTCCGAGGGCAAGAGGGGTAATAACCGCCTCCGCCCCTCCTGTGATCATGGCGTCCGCGAATCCTTCCTGTATAAGCCTGAAGGATTCTCCAATAGAGTGGCAACTGGCCGCACAGGCCGTCTCTATGGATGTATTGGGACCCTTTGCCCCGAACTCTATGGCTATCAGGCCGGGAAGCATATTCGCGATTATACCAGGGATAAAAAACGGGCTGATCCGTCTGGGCCCCTTCTCCAGCAACAACTTATGGAAATGTTCGATCATGGTCAAACCGCCAAGTCCGCAACCAGTTATGCAGCCGACCCTTTGGCTGTTACTGGAATCTATCTTCAGATCCGAGTCCTCCATTGCCATCCTGGCTGATGCCATGCCATAGTGTATGAAGACATCAAATCTTCTCACCATCTGATTGTCCATGAAATCCTCGGGTCTGAAATCTCTGACTTCGCCTGCGATCCGACATGAAAAATCAGATGCGTCGAACCTGGTTATCGGCCCGATCCCTGATTTACCGGCGCATACAGCTTCCCAGTTCTTCTCCACACCAGTACCAAGGGGAGTCACTATTCCCAAACCTGTGACCACTACCCTTCTTTTCATATTATTCGACTCCTTTTTCAGATCCAGCTCCTGATCCGATGCAACCTTAAGACTTTTTTCCCACCGCCTTAGTGATATAGTCTATGGTGTCCTGGACCGTGGTGATCTTTTCCGCATCCTCATCAGGTATTGTGATATTAAACTCCTCTTCCATCGCCATTATCAACTCAACCTGATCAAGGGAATCAGCACCCAGATCATCTACAAAAGAGGCAGTCAGGACAACAACATCTTCTGAAACATCCAACTGCTCACTGATAATCCTTTTAACCTTTTCCGCAACGTCAGACATTAAACTATCCTCCTTTTTAATATTCAATTTTAATGCTTTAAAAATAATTATTATCTCTACCTTTGAAAAATATGGTAATTTCAAAAACCGTCCAAGGAGTCCGAGGGTTCACTTTGAACCCTCGACTCCTCGAACCCTGAATTAATTACATAAACATGCCGCCATTCACATGAATAATCTGACCTGTAATATATCCGGCCGAGCTGGAGCAGAGCCAATAGACCGCCTCCGCCACATCTTCAGTGCTGCCCAATCTTCCAAGCGGGATCTGTTGCAGGTAAGATTCTATTGCCTTATCAGGAAGCGCAGCCGTCATTTCCGTGTCAATGAAACCCGGCGCAACAGCGTTAACAGTTATGCCTCTTGAGGCTACTTCCCTGGCGATTGTCTTTGTAAAGCCCATGATCCCCGCCTTGGACGCAGCATAGTTTGCCTGTCCCGCATTTCCTATCTGTCCGGCCACTGAGGCTATACTTACTATAGCGCCTTTCCTTTGCTTGATCATTGACTTGAGAACAGCCTTAGTACAATTAAACACGCTTTTCAGGTTTACATTCAGCACTGTATCCCAGTCACTCTCCGACATCCTCAATAAAAGGCCGTCTTTTGCTATACCCGCGTTATTTACAAGGACGTCCACTCTCCCGTGTCTGGATATTATATCTTTGAACAGGTTATCCACTTCCTGTTTGGAAGAGACATCGACCTTGTGGCTCTCAGACTTGCAGTCACGCAGTTCAAGTAGATCAATGGTCTCACGGGAGGCCTGTTCATCGGGATCATAATGAACAATAATGATATTCGCCTTCTCTTCAGCAAATTTGAGGGCCACAGATCTTCCGATGCCTTTAGACCCCCCTGTAACAACAACTACTCTTCCCTGATCCTCCATGTTCCCCTCAACACAGTCTTAATATTATTCTCCCTCAGCGATGTCCAGTTAGAATTTTGTACGATTTCGCCTTCGAGAAGAGACCCCCGCCGGACATTGAGTCAATATTATATGAAAAATTCTAAACAGAGTTCTTTAAGTTAAGCAAATCATGCCTGAAATTCGGCTATCTGCCCGGACAGTCGCTCCAGGACACGATTCTGGACATAATCTACAGCCATCTTAATGGCATTTTTGATAGCCACGGCCGAAGAATCACCGTGACAGACAATACCTACTCCCTTGATGCCAAGTATTGGAGCCCCTCCATACTCCGCGTAATCCAGGGTCTCTTGAAATCTCTTGAAAAAGTTACGGCCGAACAGCGCCAGCGCCTTGCCGGTTATGGAACTCATCATGCTTTTTTTCAGTCTGGAAGAAACGGATCCCCCCAGACCTTCCGACAGCTTTAGAACCACATTTCCAATAAACCCGTCGCATACCACGATCTGAGCTTGACCCGAAAATATTTCCCGTCCTTCCACATTGCCCACAAAATTCAACGGGCTTTTCTTTAATAGTTCATAGGCCAACCTGACCTGTTCGTTTCCTTTTCCTGCCTCTTGTCCAATATTCAAGATGCCTACTTTGGGTCTTTGCAGACCAAGACAGGACGTGGCAAAGGCATTGGCCATAATACCAAACTGTAATAGGTGAACAGGCCTGCAATCAACGTTACCTCCGACATCTATTAGTATGACTTTGCCTTCATCACCCGGGATAACACATGCAAGGGCGGGTCTTTCAACACCCTCAACCTTTCCCAGAGTTATTATCGCTGCGGCCATTGTGGCGCCTGAATTACCAGCGCTTACCACTGCATCCGCCTTACCGTTTTTCAGGAGATCAAAGGCAACTCTTATTGAGGAATCTCTTTTATTGCGAACGGCCTTCAGCGGTGATTCGTCCATGAGCACGGCCTCTCCGCAATGATGTATGCTGATTAGACCCCTTTTCCCTTTTCCGCCCAATTCGACGGATATAATTTCAGAATCCCCGACGAGAATGATATCTATGCCTAACTCGTCGGAAGCCTTAACAGCGCCCTGAACAACCACTTTCGGAGCATTATCCCCCCCCATGGCATCCACGGCGATATTCATGCTAAGTCTCTTCTGTTTTTATTATTGTTCTTCCCCTGTATGTGCCACATTGACGGCAAAGATGATGGGGTAGTACCGGCTCATGGCATTGGGGACAAGTGGATACGTCCGGCATTTTGATATGATGATGGGATCGCCGCGTATCACGTCTGGATTTCGATTTTTTCTTTTTTGGCAGTGCCATATCTTGACTCTATTCTCCTTCCATTATTAAGCCTTCTAAGTTATAGATAAACCAGGGTGACTCTGTTCCCTTTTACAGTGACAGGCCCCATTATTCAGATTATGTCCGCATGTGGGGCATAAGCCCAGACATTCTTCCCTGCAAAGGGATTTTATAGGAAGGGACAGATAGAGCTGTTCTTGAATTATTTCATCCAGGTCTATCTCTTCACCATTTATAAAATCTACCTCCATGTCCTCTTCCAGGAGCTCGATTTCCGCCTTTTCCATGTCCGGCTTCAGGACTAAAAATAAGTTGAAGTCGGCCTTTACGTCCCGTTGATAGTGTTCAAGACATCTATCACACATAACCTGAATCGAGCCTTCCAGATCTCCACTAAGGACGTATTTGTCGCCTGTCCTAAAGACCTCAACCTTTACCATCAAAGGTGTCTTGAGATCTAAAACCCTGTCATTTTCTCCGCCAGGTCGCCACGAGTCCTTGTCCAGACTGAATTCGAAACGCCGGGCCCCTTCACGTGGAATGGCTCTAAGGTCAATAATCATTGATAAACCTTACAAATCCCCAATTTCCAGATGGAAATTATTTAAAAGGGTCCTTCTCCAAATTAGTCAAACCGTCCTCCATATCAGGCCACTGCGGAGGGTGGACAAACTTTGAGATGATCCATTAAAAGCGATCATCAATGCTAAACTATTAAGGAAAAATAAGCTTTGAAGTATATATTTCATCATTAGTTTGTCAAGTAAATTAACTTACACAAGTTTCGCTCAATTGATCCCGCTGTGCCCGAATCCTCCACCTCCGCGTTTAGTGGAATCGAGGTCATCAACCTCTACTAGGTCTGCCCGGTGTACCTTGCTTATAATCATCTGAGCTATCCGATCACCGCGTCTTATTGTAAAAGATTTTTCTCCCCAGTTTATCATTATAACAGCTATCTCGCCCCTGTAATCCGAGTCAATTGTGCCCGGGCTGTTAATTAATCCGATGCCATGTTTCAAGGCGAGTCCGCTTCGGGGTCTTATCTGGCCCTCATAGCCCTGGGGAATAGATACTGCCATGCCAGTGGGGATCAATTTTATCTCCCCGGGTTCCAAGAGGACAGGCTCTCTTACAGAAGCCCTGATATCCATACCCGAAGAACCTTCCGTCTCATAATTGGGCAACGGCAGATCAATGCCGCTTTCAAGTCGTTTGATCTTGATAACTATCCGTTCCAATAATCTATGACCTCTTCAATCCGTGTCACCGCTAATCCAATGGAGCTAATAAATTTTTGATTGTGATTCTTCTGCCCGCTAGTTGGTAAAAAGGGGTCGAGGATTCGAGGGTTCACCGTAAGAGTTAACGTACAAAGAGCGGATGTGTACGTTTGACGTTATTCGGTTAAGCTGCTCGTTTCGTCTATGGTCTTCCGGTCTTGGTTCGCCTAGCCGTTACACCTTGCACGAATACCGATTCGAGTAGCGCAACCGCAACCGTGAAACGTAAACCAAGAGGCATTAGTATTTCACTCGACCCCTTGAATCCTTGACCCCTTGAACCCTTGAATCCTTGTCATCAATCAATTACTTTGTAGATAATTCTTAAATAAAGGGCTTCCAAGATCCAATTATTCTTCTTAATGGGGCCAAGCGTGGCCAAAGAGACATTCCCCGGCAAAAAGGCCTCCCTTAAGCAGGCAACCACCTCATCAATAGTCACCCTCTCCAATTTCTCCACTATCTCTTCATATTCTATATACCTGCCGAATATGTATTCGTTCTTAGCAAGACGCATCATCCTGGAGTCTAAATTCTCAGCGCCCAAAAGGATGCCGCCCGTAAGATGTTCTTTGGCCGACGTCAGTTCCGTTTCGGATATCTCTCCATTCTCGAATCTTTCCTATCTCGTTACTTATAACCTCCAGGACCTTATTGACCTTTTGAGGATCGGTCCCGACACAGATCCCCAATAACCCGGTATCCATAAAAGAAGAAAGAAAGGAGTAGACGGAATATGCGAGTGCTCGGTTCTCCCTTATCTCCTGGAAGAGCCTCGAACTCATATTTCCCCCGAGTATCGTGTTTAAGATCGCTCCGGCAAATCTTAACTCGCTTGCGAGGGAGGGGGCCTTGCCTCCTAGACAGATATGGACCTGTTCCAGCTTCTTATAAAGGCATGAAACCCCCGAATTGATATGAGGGCTGTTCGTCTGGGACGAGCGCTCTATCGGTTCCAGAGATCCAAAGAGTGGAGCGAAAAAATTCACCACTGTGTCATGGTCGATATTCCCTGCAGCGGCTATGATAATCCTGTCAGGGGTATAGAATCTCCTCATGTGATCAAGCATTTCATCTCTGTTTATGGCAGTGACCGTCTTGCCGGTGCCGAGAATTGGCTTGCCCAGGGGATGGTTAATCCAAAACAGGTTATTGAAGAGATCATGTATATGCTCCTCCGGAGAATCTTCCACCATACTTATCTCCTGGAGGATCACATGTCTCTCTTTATCTATCTCCTCAAGATCAAAGACCGAATTTAAAAAAATATCGGATAGGATGTCCGCCAATATAGGGAAGTGTTTGTCCAGGACCCTTGAATGGAAACAGGTATCCTCCTTGCCCGTAAATGCGTTTGAAAGGCCTCCGATGGCATCCAGTCCAGTTGCGATCTGCAGACTGCTGCGGCCGCGGGTTCCCTTGAATATCATGTGTTCGATAAAATGGGAGATCCCGTTAAGCCTCTCGTCCTCGTCCCTGGAGCCCGCTCCGACCCATATCCCAAGAGAGACTGACCTGTAATGTTCTAATTTTTCGGTTATTATCCTGACGCCGTTTCTTTGTTCCGTCTTTCGATACATATTACAGGCTTTCACCAAGGGCTGCCTTTCGTGACAGAGCTATCTTTCCGTTCTTATCCACATCAATAACCTTGACGAGTACCTCGTCACCTTCGCTCAGTATATCCGTGACCTTGTTAACCCTTTCCCTGTCCAACTGAGAGATATGAATCAGCCCGTCAGTGCCCGGCAGGATCTCCACAAAGGCTCCAAAGTCCATGATTTTTCTTACCTTGCCCTTGTAGAGTTTGCCCACCTCCGCTTCCTGGATGATCTCATTTATCATATCAAGTGCGGCCTTTGAGGCCTTTTCATCCGGAGAGGCGACAACGACATTCCCATCATCATCCACGTTTATGGAAGAGTCCGTTTTAGAGCTTATCTCCCTTATAACCTTTCCGCCCGGACCGATAAGGAGTTTGATCTTTTCAGGTTTGATCTTTAATCTGATAATAATCGGGGCATACTCCGATACCTTGCTCCTTGGTTGAGAAATCGTTTCGTTCATCCTGTCCAGGATAAAGATCCTGCCCTCTCTTGCCTGCTCCAGGGCCTTCTCCATCACCTCTCTGGTAACGCCGCTGATCTTTATGTCCATCTGCAGCGCGGTTATCCCGTCACGGGTTCCGGTCACCTTAAAATCCATATCGCCGTAATGGTCCTCATCTCCCAATATATCCGTGAGCACAACGGTCTTCTCTCCATCCGTGACAAGGCCCATGGCCACGCCCCCTACCGCTGACTTTATAGGGACTCCCGCGTCCATGAGTGAAAGGGACCCACCGCAGACACTGGCCATGGACGACGACCCGTTTGATTCAAGGATCTCCGAAACGACACGCACGGCATATTGAAATTCATCCTTATCAGGGACAACAGGCAAGAGGGCCCGCCTGGCAAGGGATCCATGTCCTATCTCTCTCCTGCTCGGGCCTCCAAGCCTTTTCGTCTCACCCACGCTGTAAGGGGGAAAATTATAATGTAATATGAAATTCCTGAACACATTCCCGTAGATCGTATCTATCCGCTGTTCATCCATCTCAGTGCCAAGGGTGGTAAATACCATGGCCTGTGTCTCCCCTCTTGTGAAAAGAGCGGACCCGTGGACCCTGGGTAATATTCCAACCATACATTCTATCGGCCTTACTTCGTTGAATGATCGACCATCAATTCTGCGATTCTCATCGAGTATCATCTTGCGGACCATTCTTTTCTCCAGATCATTTATAATCTCCCTGACCTCGGCGCCCCTTTCCTCATATTCAGCAGACAGTGCCTCTGTCACGGATCTAAAGGTCTGATCTCTCTTTTCCTGACGTAGTTGCTTGCCGGGGGTAGTGATAACCTCACGGAGTATTGGAGTGGCAATCTCGACTATTTTGTCCTCCAGGACCTCATCCTTCACTGGGGATGGTATCTCCCTTTTCGGCTTACCTACCTCATTTTTCAGTTCCAACTGCATGTCCAGCATGGGTTGCATTGCCTTATGTCCGTAGAATATTGCGTCCGTCATGTCGGACTCGGAGACAAACTTGCCTCCCCCCTCCACCATGACCACAGCCGAACGGTTTCCAGCCACGATAAGATTGATATCGCTCTCTTCCTGCTGGCTGATTGTGGGATTAATGATAAATTCGCCGTTTATCCTTCCTACCCTAACTGCCCCTATAGGACCGTCAAAGGGTATATCAGATATTTCAACTGCCGCTGAAGCTCCCAGAATGGCCAGGACATCCGCCTCATTCTGTCTGTCTGTCGAAAGAACGCTCGCGATAATCTGTATTTCATAAGGGTAGTTCTTGGGGAAAAGGGGCCGCAAGGGTCTGTCGATAAGACGGGCGGTCAGGGTCTCTTCCTCACCGGGTCTACCCATGTCCCTGCGAAAATAGTTGCCGGGGAATCTTCCTCCCGCATAGGACATCTCTTTATATTCAACGGTCATGGGCAGGAAATCCCCTCCCTCCCTCGTCTCATTGGTTGAAACCGCTGTCACCAGCACCACTGTCTCACCGTAAGTGACGACAACCGCTCCGCTGGCCTGTTTGGCAACGCGCCCTGTCTCAATTGATAACTTAGTATTGTTAATTTCTCTTGTAGATGTCTTTATCATCTTTATTTTCCTTTCATGATCATAAGGATTAATCCGGCCGATAAGTATATTCGACCTGCCGACAACAGAATCATAACCCTTGGTTTCATCCTATTTTCTAATGCCCAGATCCTTTATGATCTGCTGGTACTTCGTTAAATCCGACTTTTTCAAATAGTTGAGAAGCTTTCTCCTCTGGCCAACAAGCTTAAGCAGACCTCTTCGTGAATGATGGTCCTTTTTATGCGTTTTAAAATGTTCTGTAAGATAGTTTATCCTGTTGCTTAGAAGGGCTATCTGGACTTCCGATGAACCGGTATCCTTTCCATGCAACTTGAACCTCTCAATAATCTCTTTCTTGGCGTCTGTAGTTAAAACCACCTTTCATACCTCCTTCGAAATTGGTTATGGTTTATTCGAGTGAACGACTTAAATAACTAGACATCTTGACCATCTTGATTACCATATATGTCCAGCATGGGTCTCTTTTCGTCCCGCCAAGGACGGGATGAAAAGAACCCATGCCGGACATCCATATGCCTGCTTTCACCAATATGACTACTTATTCATGACGTTCACTATAGTGTTACGCAATCCTTTCTAATTAAAAACCCTTATACTCCTCAACCAGTCCGCATCATTACCGGACAGGCGGTTAACCTCAATGATAGCAATTAATGATGTCCCGCTTACGAGTTTGATAAAACCCTCATATGTATCGTAAAAAACATCTTCATCCGCCGCCTCTTCCCATCTCGGCCTGCAACCGTTTCTTATCTTTTCGGCCGTTTTAGTGTCCACATGGGACTCCTTCATATCAGGCAGGGAATCCCTTAGGGATATCAGGTTATCCATCATGACATTGTCAGGTTCGGCAATGCCGATCCGTTCCGAGTTAATGGCGTCCTTCACGTGGAAGGGCCCGCTGGACAACCTCCTCAAGGAACTCAGGTGGGCCACAGATCCCAGCCGATTTCCTATATCGGCCGCCAGGCTCCTTATATATGTGCCGCCGGAGCAGACAACCTCTATTGTAATAACCGGCATCTCAATGGAGATAATTTCCACTGAACGGATCATCACAACCTTTTTGGGCAATTCTACGGTGATACCTTCCCTGGCAAATCTATATGCCCTTTTTCCTTTGATATTCACGGCAGAGAAGGCAGGCACTACCTGCTCAATCTCACCCACGAACTTCAGGATATTTTCCTCGACCTCATCCGCTTTAAGACTCGGGACAGGTTCGGTCCGGACAACACAACCGGTAGGATCCAGGGTGTCCGTCTCAATGCCCAATCTTATGGATGCCAGATATCTTTTTTCTCCGGCCATAAGGTATGAA
>CAVZMS010000022.1:0-6811 GCA_963776085.1 uncultured delta proteobacterium | reverse complement strand
GCAGTCTGTCCGCCCCACCAGTTCCTTAATACTTTTCATGCCTAACCTTTTTAATATGCGAATCATCTCGTTGCGCCATGCCAGAAACATATTGATAATCCTTTGGGTTCCCCATTCAATATCCATCAGTTTCATCAGCTCAGGATCAGTCGTGGCGATGCCTCTGGCGCATCCCCTCCCGCTCTCGCAGTTGCGGCACCTAATACACTCCAGGGCGACCAGATCCGCGGTGCCAGTGCATACGCCGTCGGCGCCAAGGGCTATGATCTTGAGCGCATCATGCGGTGTCCTGATTCCACCGCTCGCGATCACCGTTATCTTATCCCGAACGCCCTCTTCCTTTAAAAATTTATGGACCTTTGGAACGGCGTATTCTATAGGCATGGCGATATTCTTTTTTGCTATTTCAGGGGCCGCCCCTGTGCCGCCATAACTACCGTCCAGATGTATAATGTGGGCGCCCGCGTAATAACTGCCCACTGCAACCATATCCACGTCGCTCGGCGTGGATACCTTTATTGATACCAAGGCCCTGGGATTTATTGCCTTTATCCAATCCACATGCTTTTTATGGTCCTCAACACTATAGACACTGTGAAAAGGAAAAGGCGAAAAAAGAGGATAGCCGACCACTGCCTCGCGCATCCTTGCCACACCAGGGGTCACCTTGTCTCCAAGTAGATGGCCTCCAAGACCCGGTTTAGCGCCCTGGGCGTATTTGAACTCCACGATCTTAACCCTCTGGATCGTCTCCTCCCGTACACCGAAAAGACCAGTGGCTACCTGAGTGATTACGTGATCATCATAGGGTTTCAGCTCGTCTGGATACCCCCCTTCGCCCGTGCAGCAAAATGTCCCCAATGCTGCGGCCGCCTTCATCCTGCTGAGCATGGTCGCAATACTGACGGAACCATAGGACATACCGCCGCCGTAAAATGGTACCTCAATCCTTATCCTGTGGGCGTTATCATTTCGCCGATTCAATTCAAGGGATACATCCACTTCGTCATCCATGTGATCTCCATCATCCTGTTCTTCCCTTTTTCATGATAATTCGCAACTTGTCAAATCCCCCGCCTGACCCCCCAACTCTATACTCCAGACCCGCTGGAGGCACACTGCCGAACTCGGCCATATACCATGCGCTGGCAAGGAGATCGGGCGTCCACCTAAAATCACCCATGGCATCAAATGTAGGATTTCTGCTTAGCGAGAGGGCCCCTTCGGGACAGGCCATGTAACATGGCTCATGGCAATCCTGTCCCACACACAGGTAATGGTTCTTGACAAAGACCTTGCCCCTTTTCATGACATGGACCCCATAAGGGCATATCTCAACGCATTTGCCGCAGGAGATGCAGTCGTCTGTCCTGTACAAGCGGTATTTCCCGATGGGGTTCCTGAATCGCGAACCTGTCCGTACAACCTCAGGCAAATGAAAAGGATTATTACTCAAGCTCAAACCCCTCCTTTACGTCGCTTAGGGCCCCGAACGTCTCTTTATCCAGCTCCTCAAAAAAGATTGCCCGACCTACTTCTCCCCGCAAACGGCGTATATCCCTTATGCCCATTGCGCCCATAACCTCCAGGAGCTGGTTGTGCCACGCCCCCAGGATATTTATCGTCCTGGAGGCCACCCATTGGGAGGAGGCCGTTTCTATTTCTACAGGGCATGAAAGTCCTTTTTCACATCGGTGACACATCCGGCATTCGAGTCCGATAAGGATTGGAAAATCAACAAACACGGCGTCGGCCCCGCATAGGATAGCCTTTACCACATCTTCGGCCATGGCAAATCCGCCGCTCGCGAGGAGGGTTATCTGGTCCCTTATACCTTCATTGACAAGGGCGATGTGGGCTGAACGTATCCCATCCTTGAGAAACCTTGATTCATCATCCATACCCCTTCCGTTAAAACTCCCTTCCAGATTAATAACATGGCACCCTGAATCGATAAGGTTCAATAGTTTTTCTTCCACACCCTTTTCCATGGGGAGCCTCACGCATACCAGGGCAGACGGATAGAATTCAGTGGCCGTTTTTATTGTCTTTTTAATATCCTCGTCCCAAAGGATTTCAATCATCCTTATTTTGTCATCCCTTCTTTTCGGCATTGTCCCTGATGAGATTATCGGCATTATGTGTGTATTAAGATTCTCCAGTCCTTTATTCATCATCTCTAATGGCAGGGCCAGCAATGTCCCTAGACGCGCTGCTGCCATACCCCATCCTTTTATGGTTTTTTCACTTAAAGACCCAAAAGCCGGGATTCTCATTATCATTGGGAGAGGGATATCGATCAACCTGGGATATTCACCCTTCATTTCCCGGTTATCCGTAAAATAGAGTGTTTTTGAAGTTCTTCCCAGATCCACCGCAGTGCTGATGTATTCCCGTCCATGGATCCCGTCCCTTGTAGGACGAACTATCTCCGACATATCCGTCCACATGGAATCAAAACCTGGCCCGCTGAAAGGTCCGGGATAACCGGCTCCTGACACGGGGATCTTGCCGGTCTCCGCCTGATACCACAATGTAGAGATGATATCAGGACTCCAGTGACTGTCTCCGATAGCCTTAAATTCCGGATTTATGGATTTATGGATAAGCTCTTTAGGACAGTTTTGAACACACCTGAAACAGTTCATGCATTGGTTATCAATGGAGTCGATCATCTGTCGGGCATCCAGACCTCGATTACCATAGACCCCGTAAACACACTGACTTTTCACGCAAACTGCGCACTTCAGGCACCCCTCTTCCCAAGCTATGATGCCCGACTTGGTAATAGGTTTAAACCGATGAGGAACCGTCCTTGTTTTAATCATATATTTGGATTGCATATTAAATTTTCATGCCCTGCTTTGTATAAAAAAGATAGTTAATCCTTCCAAGGTGTATGGATGTCTCTTTACAGAAACTAAGTGAATCTGCAATAAATTTACAGGAAAGGAGATGTCAAGGCGGGCGATGAACTTTCTCCGTACATTCCATGGAAGGATTTTCATGGAGATTCCTCGTGACCTTCCGCCCGCAACAACACCTTATGCCGAGCCCGGGGCACCGGCTTTTCGTTTCTGAAAAGAGACGTCCATACACCTATTCAAGTCATTCTGGATATGGGGAACCTGATAAATTAGGCCATGCGCCTTACTACATCGGTCTTGGAAGGAGTCCCGCCCGTTCCACTATCTCACCAACCACCTCTTCCCATTCAATGGCCATTATATGCACGCCGCTTACACCCTTTATGTCTTTCAGCACCTGAACTGTCTCCACACAGATCTTTATCCCCTCCTCTCTCTGTTTTTTCTTGGAGACCCCCTCGATCCTTTTTATGACATCCTCGGGTATAGACATCCCCGAAACCCTTTCATTCATGTATCTGGCCATGACCGGGGATTTCAAAGGAGTAACTCCTCCCAGTATATAGACTTTATCAGTCAAGCCCCTTTCATTGGCCATGTCCATCCATTGTATGAATCTCTTGAGGTTGTATATAGACTGTGTCTGTATAAAGTCAGCGCCGGCAGCTATCTTTTTAGCAAGCCGGACCACCCTGAATGAAAGAGGATCTGCAAATGGATTCGCAGCCGCTCCAATGAAAAGTTCCGGCGGCTTGGACAAAGGATCGCCACCGATAATCCTGCCTCTATCCCTCATGTCCTTTACTGCCTGTAAAAACTGTATGGAATCCAGATCAAAGACACCAAGGGCCTGTGGCTGGTTTCCAAAGATCTGATGATCCCCGGATAGACAAAGGACATTCCGTATACCAATAGCCGAGGCCCCCAGGATATCCGACTGAAGCGCGATCCTGTTACGGTCCCTGACGACCATCTGCAGGACCGGGTCAAGCCCTTCCTTTTTTAAAAGGCTACATGCCGCCAGACTTGACATACGTACTATGGCCGTCTGATTATCCGTGACATTTATTGAATCCACTTTTCCCCTTAAGAGTTCCGCCTTTTTTAAAACCGCTTCAGGATCAGCCCCCTTAGGTGGACCGCATTCTGCGGTTACCGTGAACCCTCCTTTTTCCAAAATACTCTTTAACACGCTTTTATCTTTCACTTCTGCTGATCCTCCCTGATTATCTTTCTCGGTCCCCGCCCCTGTTTTTTCGACCAGTCCTTCGGTGGATAGATCATCTCGAGCCGATCGAGGGCATTAAAGGATGATAATCTATCTATAATCAATTGCCATGCGCATGGTATTTCAGGGTCTACTTCGCACCTGCCTTGTATTGAACCACCGCATGGCCCGTTAAGCAGTTGTTTGGGACAACGTGCAAGTGGACATACACCCCCAAAAAAGAACAACATGCAATCACCGCACCCAACACAGTTCTCAAGCCAATACCCCTGATCCCTTGTCTCGCCCAAAAACTCCGTGTTGAGTGCAGGAATAACAGGG
Source organism: uncultured delta proteobacterium (assembly GCA_963776085.1). GTDB lineage: Bacteria > Desulfobacterota > DSM-4660 > Desulfatiglandales > HGW-15 > CAVZMS01. The sequence continues at coordinate 2,395 of CAVZMS010000022.1, read as the reverse complement.
ATCTCCGGAAATATATCCGCAACGGCCTGGACCCCCGCCCCGCACCCGAGGGAAAGGATGGCATCATAATTATTGATAACCTCATCAAGCTGGATAACAAAATCCCTGACGCATTGTCTGTCCAGTGTCTTTTCGTCAATGACAATATCTTTTCCTTCCATCTTGCAGGCCATGCGAAGGACTGAAGCCAGAGCGCCGGTCTCCTTCTCACCGCCGGTGGCACACTCAGCCACGCATGAGCCGCACCCTAAGGCCAGGATGCGCTTGAAAGGGGCGATCATCTCCCTGATCTCATCGATGGGTTTCTGTTCAGCAGTAATCATTGTCTTTATCTCCTCTCTGTGTCCTTCGCGTCTTTGCGGTGAAATCTATTTTTATGAACAGGGGAAAGAGAAAGAAAGGATGCCCTTTCAATAAGCTCCTCACAAAGCGTTGACAGGGTCTTCCTGTCCTCTCTTGATCCGATAACTATATCCAGCCGCTCCTTTTCAAGGCCGATACCTTCAATAATGGATCTTGCCCTCTGTACCCTCTTTGCGGCCCTCTTGTTTCCCTCAAAATATCGACAACCCCCTTCAGGGCAAGTAATTACATATGCCGCATCGGCAAATTCCTCCAGTGCCTTCAAAAGGTGGATGTAATCCAGCCTTCCGCTGCATGGAATCGGGAAAAGCCTAATACTTTTTCCGTGCCTCTTTTCCAGGGCCTGTCTATTATGCTCATCGCTCTCAGGAATATTCTGACAATAAAATATTGCCAGGTTGCGCATCTCTTCCGTTTCCACTTTTGGGTCTTGTCCTTTCTTTTTTTCAACTCTAATCAACGATTTCTATCTCTAGAAAAAAAGGCGTCCCACTTCCTTAAAAAAGTTCGACGCCTTTGTCGATAATCACCAACTGTTATGCACCTCTTTGTGCTATCCATAAACATTCCATTTGACCCACTCGAATCCTTGAATCCTTGTCCAAAATCCCGCTGAGTTTTACATGGTATTATTCTAATAAATCAGTTAATTTATAGATGATATTTAAAAAATAACATAGATCTCAGCTATCCGTAAATAATCTATGCAATCAAAGTGCCATAACCTGAAATCCGTTTTTATCTTAAATACTTATATTCTAATGTCAAATAGTATAACTAACAGATTAAAATACATATTTGTGACTGAGCCCTCGAGATAAATGACAAAATTGTATAGTAAATATCTCGGTACCGCAGATCCTCTTGATATTGAGCCCCGTCATATTAATGATAAATATCACCTTGATTACAAGGGCCTTGATTATATCCCCGCTATGGGCTATATGTTTATTCTTTACGCGTCCTTTAAATGGCATGCTTCCTGCATTTTTGATATCTAAACCTTACTTTATATTGTTTATGAACTGGAGAGAGAGAATATATTGCGGCGACCTGAAACCCTCCCACACAGGCACGGATGTGCTGCTAATGGGCTGGGTGGACGCTATTCGCGATCACGGCAATGTCCTCTTTATTCACCTGAGAGACATACGCGGTATTGTCCAGATAGTTTTTTCCTCAGAGAAAAACAAAGGCATCTATGATAAGGCCGCCCTGTTACGGGAAGAATATGTGATTGAGGTCAGAGGCCGGGTAGCTTTGAGGGAAAAGGGCACTGAGAATCCCAATCTGGATACAGGCGCTATAGAGATATTTGCCGATCATTTGGATATATTATCAAAATCAAAACCGCTCCCTTTTAAAATCTCGGAAAAGGCGATGGTTTTTGGTGAAGGGATACAGGGCGTTCCGGAGAAGCTGGATGAAGATCTTCGACTGCAATACAGGTATCTTGACTTTCGCAGACCATCCATGCAGGAGATATTTATCAAGCGGTATCGTATCCTCAACTGTATCCGGGAATATCTTGAGCAGCTTCATTTTTTTGAAGTGGAGACCCCATTTCTCACAAAAAGCACGCCTGAAGGCGCCAGAGACTATCTCGTCCCCAGCCGGATACACCCGGGGAGGTTCTACGCCCTTCCCCAATCTCCCCAGCTCTTTAAACAGCTTCTCATGATAGGCGGTATGGACAGGTACTTCCAGATCGCAAGATGTTTCCGTGATGAAGACCTCAGGCCCAACCGTCAGCCGGAGTTCACCCAGCTCGACCTTGAGGCCTCATTTATTGATGAAGAATTTATCTATGAGACAATTGAGGAACTACTTGTCAGGATCTTTAATCTGGGAGGCATCACCCTTCCTAGGCCCTTTCCCAGGATGACTTATGAAACAGCCATGAATTCCTACGGCACTGACCGGCCCGACCTCCGCTTTGAAATGGTCTTTAAGGAAGTGACGGATATTGTCAGGGATACCGAATATACCGTATTCCAGGAAATCATTAAGAGAGGCGGCCTGATAAAGGGTT